>CAMWQH010000072.1 GCA_947176435.1 uncultured Mycoplasmataceae bacterium | reverse complement strand
GGCTTAGTAATTTCCAACAAAGAAAATGTTTATGGGTTAACTAGAGCTAAAAAAGTAATATACCTTTTATATGCATAAAAAGCAAAGAATTTCCAAAATATTATCTACTCTATCTAATACAAGATTGACTACATTGTGTTAGCTGGATATTTAGCAATTGTTGATCCTAAAATTATTAAAAAGTATCCAAACAAGATTTTAAACATTCATCCATCTTTAATTCTTTCTTTCTGTGGTTCTGGTATGCATGGAATTCACGTCCACGAGGCAGTAATTAAATCTGGTGTTAAAACAAGCAGTTGTACAACACACTTTATAAATGAAAAAGTTGATGGTGGGGCAATAATTATGCAAAAAAAACAGTTCCTATATATTATGATGACACAACAGAAATTCTTCAAAAAAAGAATATTAAAATATAAACATTAAATAAAAGTGTATAAAGGAGTCTGTAATGAAAATAAAAAAGAATTTTATCATCTAGCTTGGTTCTAAATATTTTTTTAATATTTTTTATTGGATTTTTGTAAACTAACAGGGAATATGTCGTAGGTTTTTAATAATCATTTTGGTTGTAGATTAAATTGACGATTGATCAAAAACTATATTTCTGATTTTAATATTATTAACATATTGCTCATAACTTTTCAATTTGAATGGGTGTGTATCTGGTGGCGATCAAGTTCCAATGTTCTTATATCCTTCCGGATATATTCTTTTACCTTTGTTTTTATCTCATATACTTAATCCTTCTACAGCAGGAAAGGATTGACCACATACATTTCCAAAAAATTTGCCATCTAGAGTTTTCATAAACAAAACCTTAAACCCCTTAATTGGTACAATTTTTCCTTTGTTATATAGTTGATAATAACTATTGTTAAAATTAATACAATTTCCATTATCTCCTGTACGTATAAATCTATAACAAAGGATCATATTTAAATCTTCTTCGGGTAAAAGTTCTGTAAACGCATTTAACCCTTTTGTTAAATGCTTTTTTGTGTATTTATTTAATTTATTAAATAATATTGGAATAGCTTTGTTCGCTTCTTCTATAGATTTAATATTTAATTTTGCTAATTCACCAGGTAATCATCCTTGCAACGTTCGTTGGGCTCTCTCTACGCTGCCTTTCTTTTGAGCAATACTTGTAGTAATCAGCTCTATTCCTAATGTTTTAACAGCAAACCCATAATTTGTTAATTTTATATTTCTTTGATCTAACGGAACACAAAGATTTGTAAATACTCCCCTATTATCAGTGACAATTCGTGCTGGCTTACCATATCTAGTAAACAAATCTTTTGAAAGAAAATAATATCCTTCTAATGTTTCTTGTTTATCAAATCAACCAGATAAAAATAAACCTTGTTTTCTATCAATAGCAACGTGTAGTGTTGTTTTCTTATCTCCAAACCAAACTATTTCTGATGCGTCCATTTGAACTTCAATACCAAAATATTGGGGTTGTGCAAGTCTACTGTGTTGTTCAGTTTTTGTTAATATAGGCAATTCTTCATCAATTTGACTAATTACTTCAGCAGTCACATTCTTTTTATTGATACTCTCTTCTATCAACCGCTTGATTTTTCTTTTTGTTTCTTTTGTTGCAAACCTGCTAACTCTAAGGTTTCTATATAAAATTCTTTTAAGAGTCATATCAGAGATATGAATATCATAACATTCGTTCAATTCGACATTGAAGTGATGAATACTTCAAGATTTATATGTTTCATCTCAAAGTTTTATTATTTTGTTTTGAATATTGATTGAAGTTTTATTAGAAGGTATATTTCCAATATTTTTCGATTTAAATCCTTTTCTACCAACATGTTTATATAAATGAATATATCTATCTAATTGTCTATATGAGATATTTAATGAATATAAAGCTGCTCTTTTACTAAGCCTTTTATTGCAATAATTTTTAACAACTTCATAAACTTTATCTCAATCTTTCATTATTTACATAAAAATTTTACATAAATATTATATTTGAAAACAATGAGTTATGTAAAAAAATTATGTAAAACATCAGTATTTTAAAATAACTAGTTATTTAAACAAGTTGTTATTTTATATTAGATACTAATCTAACTTAAATTTAACTCAAAATAACTCTTAAAATTAAATAGAACACTAAATTTTATGGAATTCAATGAAATTAAAGCTACTATTCGATTATTAAAGAAAAAGTATGCTTATGCATCTAGATACAAATTTCAATACAGGATTAAAATTCTTTACAACTACCAAGATAAACTTCTAGAAGAAGATATTAATCCACCTAAAAGATTTATCCAGATCCATAAAAGATGTTTAGATAACTTACATTTACTATTTACTACTTTCTATAAACTAGCTAATAAATACAATCTACCTAATAAAATAATTCAACTAAGTTGAAATTTACATTCATACATTCAACAAACCTTAGCTAATGTAGTTAAATTTTGTGTAATAGGACTAGAATTAGAAGATATTAACATAGTTAAAGGTATTATTTCTGATATCTCAGAAGCATCAAGTGAATTTAAAACATCAGATAAAAAGAAAATCTTATCAATTATTAAGATTACTACTAAACAACTCGATAACTGTGTTGAGATGTGAAAAGAGAATCAGTAAATCTAACTTTAATACAATAATTTAAACTCTATTATTAAAGTTAAAAAATAAAATATTTTTCTATAATTTTACAAATATTTTTTTAAAAGCTCTTCAAATTTTTTAATTGTGTTGTTTATGCTTTTTAATTCTAATTCTTTAAAAAAGTTTAAAGAGTGTATAGGTTTATCAACCTTTCGTTCACCTTCTAAAAGCGTAATTATATTCAATTCAACGTTTTTAAAGTATGACATAATAGTGTGTGTTGGTCTAGAACCATAAATTATTTTGTTATATATTTGTGAATAATCACCAGTAAGTTGACTTTCTAATTGAAGCAAACAACATTCAAGATTTTTAAATTCTTTCTTTAGTAAATAAAAATCAATTAAAATTCTTTTAATCATTGCGTTTTCCGCATATGCCTTACATTCTATCCCTAAAACAAATTTGTTGTCTATATAAATATGTCTATCTACTGAAAGTGAGTAATAATAATTACTAATATTTTTTAATATAAATTCTTTTATTTCTTTATTTTTAATATTTTCTACATATTCTTTATTTATTTTTATTTTAATTTTTTTTGAATTTATAGAAATTCTTCTAAAATCACCACCAATATTTTTCCATGCATTATGAATTAAATGATCAGCTATTATTTCAACCATTTTCCCTTTTAATTCACGTATATATCCACCATAAGCTCTATCGCTATTTTTGCCATCTTTATCAACGCACGAAACAATATTGGTGTAAAAATCAATTATTTCGTTTGGTGATCAAATATCACTTATTTTATTTATTTCATTATTTTTTTTCATATTTTCCTACAATTCTATCTCGTGCAACTTTACAATATTTTTTATCAATATCTATTCCAATAAAATTTCTATTATTTTTAAATGCAACATATGTTGTTGTTCCTGCGCCATTAAAAGGATCTAGCACTACATCTTTCGGATAGGTGAAAAGTTTTATGCAGTTATATATCAATTTTTCAGGAAACATTGCTGGATTACCATATTTTTTCATATTACGTTCAGGTGCAATACTTCATTTTGCAACAGTGAGTTTTTTAAATTCATTAGGAGTGATATCAGAGTCATAATTCGACTTGTTCTTTTTCAAAGATCCTTTGCAATACACTTCAATATATTCTCATGTAGTTTTTAGATAAGGATTTGAACAGCTTTTTCAACTACCTCATGCAGTGTAAGCCGAATTATAATTATTTTTTTCTCATATTATTTCAGTTTTCCAAATTAGCCCTAAATTAAAAAGCATATTAGATATTATTGTGTGAGTTGGTATAGAATCAGAATACAATGGCTGAATATTTATTATTATTCTCCCACCATATTTTAAAACTCGTACCCATTCTTTGAAAATATCATTAAGTTTATTAAAATAATCTTTCCATTTTTGAGCATCATTATGTAAAGCATAATCAATGCCGAAATTATATGGTGGAGATGTAATTATTGCATCAACACAATTAGATGGCATTGTTTTTAAAACAGACAAACAATCATTGCAAATAATTTTATTTAGAAATTCATTTGGAACTAGATTTTCTTCAGTAGAGAATTTTTTTGCAAAAGAATTATATCCTTGTCTTTTTGCTGCCTTTTTTTGTCTGTTTAAAACTTTTTTTTCATTCCGCACATCTTCATAATATCTTTTACCATTTTTTGGTTGATAATTCTTTATTTTTTTTGATTCGTTTATAAATTTTTTAATTATTTTGTTTTTT
>CAMWQH010000071.1 GCA_947176435.1 uncultured Mycoplasmataceae bacterium | reverse complement strand
GGTATAAATTATGAATAAAAAAATCCTTAAAAATATACTTTTAGCATCTTGCGGTTTAGGTGCTATCACATCAATTCCGGTTGTTACTACTAGTTGTAATTATGAAAATGCTTCAATTATTCCTAATTACAAAGAATATGATGCAAAAGTAGTTGTTGATGAAATGGCTGACCAATTTGAGATGGTTGGTTCTCAAATTCTTGGATTGATTTCTTCTCAACCAACAGTTTCTCAAACAAACAAATTTTATGCTGCTCAAGTATTAAATTTAGTTTCTCAAACCATCATTCCAGCTTTAAAAGATGCTGCTTCAAAATTTGGAGATGTTTATGAAGATAAAGATCCACTTGAAATTTTTCAAGAAGTTCTTGTCTTATTTCATGATCCAATTATGGAAGCGGTTAACAAAGTCGCATCAAACAAAATCGTTCAATTTTTATTTGGTGAAGAAAAGATTAACAATTTTGTTAATTTACTTGATGGAATTTTAACTAAAAAAATTGATTTAGAAAAATACGCCAAAAACAATTGATCTTTACAAGATATTTTTGAAAATATTTTGTATCCATTATTTGGTGAAGGCGAACAAGCAAAAGAAAAAGCTTGAAAATTAATTTTTAGTGTATATAGCGATAATTACTATACAGGTCTAGACTTCGATCATAAAAACGGGGAAAAAATTCAAGGTGAATATAAACTATTAGATACTCCTAAATATACAAATAGATATGCATGAGAAGATATTAGACGTGGTGATATTGTATTCTCTGCTCAAGGTTTTGCATTAGGTGGTCATTATTCAGGCCATTGTGCAATAGTTGATGGTTGATATGCAGCTCCTGTTCAGGGAACAGATGAAGTTGTTACTTATTTACGTGTTGTTGAAGCAAACCAATTTGGTGTTTCATATGGCTTATTAGATGATGTAAGAATGTTTAAAGATCAAATGACAGTTCTTCATATTGCTAATGCAACAAATAGACAAATCGAAGCAGCAACTGAATTTTGCGAATCTCAATTAGGTAAAAACTACAATATTCCTATTTTCTTAAGTGAAGATGTAGATGCTGATGCAGCTGCATGATATTGTTCAGAATTAGTATGAGCTGGTTACATGAATCAAGGTATTGATATTCAGTCTAATGATTACTATGCAGCAGACATTCCGGGAATTTTGCCTTGAGAAATCTTCTATTACAATAATGCAAAAATTATCACTAGTTGAAATTTTGTTAAGTAATTAAAACAAACAAATAAAAATCCACTTGAATGTGGATTTTTTATTTATTGAATAATTTTGATTGTTTGACCTTCTTTGTTAGATTTTATACAACCAATCTCTCATGCTTTTTCTTTCATTAGAGATAAGTTTTTAAGAATTTTTTTAACATCTTTTTTATTAACACAAAGGATGAATCCGATTCCCATATTGAATGTGTTATACATATGCGATTTTTCTACACCACGACTATTAATTAATTTAAAGATGTCAGGTAATGGATAAGATTTGGTATCAATAACTAATTGTAGGTTAGAATTAGGTTTTAACATTCTTGGAGCATTTTCAATAAACCCTCCACCAGTAATGTGAGCCATACCTTTAATTTCATATTTTTTTAATAAATTAAGAACAGGTTTAACATAAATTTTTGTGGGTGTTAATAAAGTTTTTCATAATGGTTTTCCTTTAAAAGTTTCATTCATATTAGTAAATACTTTTCTTATTAGTGAATAACCATTTGAATGAAAACCACTCGAAGCAATGCCAATTAAAGCATCACCAGCTTTAATGTTCTTACCATTAATTATTTTGTCTTGATCAACTATACCAACAGAAAATCCAGCTAAGTCATAATCACCTGCTTTATAAAACCCAGGCATTTCAGCGGTTTCACCACCAATCAAAGCACTTCCGGATTGAATACACCCTTCACTAACGCCTTTAACTAAGTCAGCGGCAACTTTTGCTTCTAGTTTTCCACACGCAATGTAATCTAGGAAAAATAAAGGTTTAGCACCATGACATAAAACATCATTAACACACATTGCTACACAATCAATACCAACGGTATCATATTTTTTATTCTTACATGCAATAGCAATTTTAGTTCCAACACCATCTGTTCCAGAAACTAAAATAGGTTTTTTGTAACCACCTGGAATTTTTAACATTCCAGCAAATGAACCTAGTCCATTTAAAACTAAATTATTCATAGTTTTTTTTGTGTGTTGTTTAAATAAACTTACAGACTTATATCCTTCATGAATATTTACACCGCTATTTTGATATGTTAATTTCTTTTTCATATTTATTCTCCTTATTCTTCCTTGTTTACAGGATATTTTCCAGTAAAACATCCATCACAATATTCGTTTTTATTCAAACAACATTTATATAAACTCTTAATACCTAAGAATCCTAAATAATCACATCCAATTTTCTTTTGCATTTGTTTTAATGACATATTTGCAGCCATCAAATCTTTTTTACTTGGAGTATCGATTCCTAAGAAACATGGTCATTTAACCATTGGTGCAGCAGATAAGAAATAAATTTTCTTAGCTCCTGCTTTTTTAAGAGCCTTAACAAAATGAAGAGAAGATGTTCCTCTAACAATTGAGTCATCAATCAAAACCAAATTTTTACCTTTAACATTAATTTCAAGAGGGTTTAGTTTAATATAAACGTCTCTTTCTCTTAATTCTTGTGTTGGTTTAATAAATGTACGAGCAATATATCTGTTTTTAATTAAACCAATGCCAAAAGGAATTTTAGATGCTTGAGAATAACCCATAGCAGCATAATTTCCAGATTCAGGAGCAGCAATTACCATATCAGCTTTTAATGGATGTTCTTTGTATAGTAATTTACCTTGTTTAATTCTTGACAAATAACAATTTATTCCATCAATAGTAGAATCTGGTCTAGCAAAATAAACATATTCAAAAATACATGATTTCTTAGGTGCATTAGCATAAGTTTTTGTTTTTATAGATTTATTTGTTATTGTAATAATTTCACCTTTTTTAATATCCTGTACAAACTTAGCACCAGTTGAACTAAAAGCACAGCTTTCAGATGAAAGAATGTATGAACCGTCTGATAATTTTCCTAAACATAATGGTCTAATACCATTAGGATCTCTTAAACCAATTAATTTATCTTTTGTTAGAACCACCAAAGCATATGCACCTTTAATCTCTTTTGTGGTTTTAATGATTGCATCTTCAATTGTTTTTTCTTTTTTAAGATTATGTGCAATGATGTTTGCAATTACTTCAGAGTCAACTGAAGAAACGAATTTCATACCTTTTTTCTTATATTGGTCTCTTAATGAATTTGCATTAACTAAGTTTCCATTATGAGCAATAGCAATTGATCCAATTTTTGTTTTGACAACAAATGGTTGAGCGTTTTCAACAGTTTTACTTCCTGCAGTTGAATAGCGAACATGACCAATAGCAATTTTTGGATTACCTTTTGACAATTGTTCCATTAAATCTTTAGTGAAGACATCACCAACATAACCTAATGCTTTTTTGCATATCACACCTTTATTATTGCTTATAGCAATACCAGCAGATTCCTGGCCACGGTGCTGTAATGCAAATAAACCATAATAGGTTAATAATGCAACGTTATTTTTGTTTGATTTAGAATAGACACCAAAGATACCGCACTCATCTTTGAATTTGTCCAATTCAAAATCAAAAGTATGTTCGTATAACTTCATAAATTATTTAGATAATCTTTTGAAAATTTCTAGGTAAGCTTCTTCAACTTTTCCCATGTCTCTTCTAAAACGATCTTTATCTAATTTTTCATTAGTTGTAAGATCTCATAATCTACAAGTGTCTGGAGAAATTTCATCTGCTAATAAAACTTTACCATCTTTATCTTTTCCGAATTCAATCTTAAAATCAATAAGACGAATATTTTGTTTTTTGAAAAACTCAATTAACAATTCATTAATTTTTTTAGTGTAAGAATAAATAGTATTTAATTCATCAAATGTTGTAATTCCAATTGCAACTGCATGATAATCATTAATTAATGGATCACCTAATGCATCGTTCTTGTAAGAAATTTCAAGAACAGGAGTTTTTAATGGAGTTCCCTCTTCAATTCCTAAACGCTTAGCCATACTTCCAGCAGCAACGTTTCTAACAATTACTTCCAAAGGAACAATAGTTACTTTTTTACATAGTTGATCACGGTCATTTATTTTTTTAATAAAGTGAGTAGGAATACCGTGTTCTTTTAACATTTCGAAAATGAAAGTAGTAATTGCGTTATTTAAAATACCTTTATTACTAATAGTACCTTTTTTTGCGCCATTACCAGCTGTTGCATCATCTTTATATTCAATGATTACTTCATCAGCAACATCTGTAGCAAAAATTTTCTTTGCCTTACCTTCATATAACATTTGATTTTTTGACATATTTTCTCCTAGTAATTTAATATATTAAATTAACTTAAATATTATATGTATTTAATCTTTTATATAAGAATAATTTATGC
>CAMWQH010000070.1 GCA_947176435.1 uncultured Mycoplasmataceae bacterium | reverse complement strand
CCTAAAGTAATTTTTTATTTTTCAGAGAACGAAACTAACAAAATAAATTTGCAAGAAAATAATGCAAGATTAGTTGATAAAAATTATTTATTAACAAAATAATTAAGCTAAATCTTGCTTTAATAATCTGTTTAATTCAACAGCATATTCCATTGGTAATTCACTAACAAATTCTTCCACAAATCCTAGTACTAAAAGATGTCTTGCATCTTTTTCATTAATTCCTTTTGTATTAAGATAAAACATTTTTTCTTTATCTAAATCAGTTACTTTAGCTTCATGTTTTAAGAAAGATGACGCATTAGAAATTATTTCTGTTGGAATGGTATCGCTTTTTGAAATAGAGTCTAATAAAAGAGTGTCGCATGTCACAGTAGACGAAGAATTAATTGCATTTTTAGTAATGTTTACTAACCCACGGTAGTTTGCAATACCACCACTATGCGCAATCGATTTAGAAATAATTAAAGACTTTGTGTTAGGGGCTAAATGTATCATTTTTGCACCAGTATCTTGAACTACACCTTTATGTGAAGTTGCAATAGTAATACATTTTGCACTTGAATTTTTACCAGCAAGAATGGTTGCAGGATATTTCATATTTAATCCACTTCCTAAATTTCCATCAATTCATTCCATGACACCGTTTTCTTCAACTTTAGAACGTTTGGTAACTAAATTTAATACATTGTCAGATCAGTTTTGAATTGTTGAATATCTAAATTTAGCATTTTTACCAACAAAAACTTCAACAACCGCTGCATGTAAATTGTTCTTATCATAAATTGGAGCTGTACATCCTTCGACATAATGAGCAGTAGCACCATCATCTATGATGATTAATGTTCTTTCAAATTGACCAACTGATTTTGTGTTTATTCTAAAATATGATTGTAATGGTTTGTCTAATCTAGTATTTTTTGGAACATATAAAAAACTGCCACCAGATCAAACCGCTGTGTTTAATGCTGCATATTTGTTATCAATAAACGGAACAAGCTTACCAAAATATTTTTTAACTAATTCAGGATGCTCTTTTATTGCTGTTTCAATATTTGAAAACACAACATTTTTTTGTTTTAATTCTGTTTCTAATGAATGATAAACCGATTCTGAATCATATTGATCGTTTACCCCAGATAAAACTTTAGCATGTTCTTCAGAAACATTTAATTTTTTGAAAGTATCCTTAATGTTTTCTGGCACTTCTTCCCAGTTAGTTTTATATCCACCTTTTATTGGAGAAGAATAGTATATATAGTCATTAAAATTAATAAAACTTAAATCTGGACCCCATTTAGGATTCTTAAGCCTATTAAAAGCATCAAATGCTTTTATACGATTTTGTCTCATTCATTCAGGTTCATTTTTAATCTTTGAAATTTGATTAATAACATTTAAAGTAAGACCTTTTGATAATTCAACAACCGCTTTAGATTTATCGCTAAAACCGTATTTATACTTCTTATTGAGATTATTTTTTTTCATTGTTTAAAGCCTCTTTAATTGCTACTATACCAACTTTAGCACAGTTAATTCTATTAACTTGGCGACTAACATTACTAAAAACATATAATTCACCTAATTTTTTTTCATCAAATTTTTTTTCATCAATCATTGATAAGTAATTATCTATGATTTTGTTTGCTTCACTTTTAGATTTATTAATTAAAAGACTAGCCATAATATCTGACGAAGATGTTGCTATCGCACAACCTTCACCATGAAGTTTTACGTCTGCAACTTTCCCTTTGTTAGTTTTTACATAAGCTGTAATATTGTCGATACAAGAAGGAGAATTATTGTTGTGAAAAGAATAAGATTTATCAATTTTTTTAAGATCTTTGACAAAATGTTTTGGATTCTCGTAATGATCCAAAATAATGTATCTTCTTAAATCTTTATCATCATTAAATGACATGGGATAATTCATCTCCTTTTTTAAAAGTTTTTAATGCTTTTACAAGATTATCAATATCTTGATAATCATTATAAACTCCAAGTGAAGCACGTACATATGCTTCAACATTTGTAGAGCATTTAATTAACTTAGAACAAGAGACTCCTGATCTAACAATAATGTTTTTATTACCAAGATATGAAGCTAAATCTTGAGAATTAACTCCTTTAAAATTAAAAATTAATGTAGGAGCAGATACTCCTAAATTGTAATAAACTAAATTTTTAATTGTTTCCATTTTTTGATCAGCATACTTTTTAAGATCACAAATTCTTTTTGTGATGTAATTCATTCCAACTTTATTGATGTAATCAATTGCGGCTCCTCAACCAATTATTCCAGCGATATTTAATGTTCCGCCTTCAAATTTATATGGTGGTTGTGCATATGTGAAATTTTCTTGAGTAACATCAGCATTCATTGAACCACCAAGTTTGATTGGATCCAATTTCTCTAATCACTTTGAATTAATGTATGCACAACCAATTCCTGTTGGGCCAAACATTTTATGGGCGCTAACAGCCATAAAATCTATATTTCATGAATTTAGATTAATTTCATGGTGGCTTACAGCTTGTGCAGCATCAACAATGATTACTATATTTTTATTAATTTTCCTTGCTGCAGTTGAAATCTTTTTAACATCTAATTCGTACCCATATAAATTAGACACATTACAAAAACTTAATACTCTAGTATTCTTTTTGATTGATTTAATAATTTTTTCTTCAGAAGGTAACTGATTTTTAAAATCAATAAATCTAACATTTAAATTAAAATCTTTTTTTAATTGTAATCAAGGAATAATATTCGAAGTGTGCTCATGATTTGTAAGTAAAATTTCTTCATTATTTTTAATGTGTTTTCTTAGTCCAAAAGCAAATAAGCATAATGATTCTGTTGCACCAGAAGTGTAGATGATTTCTTTTGGTTCACAATGAAAATAATTTGCTAACTTTTGTCTTACATCTACCTCAACGTTTTTATATGTTTTATATGCAAATAATGAATCAGTATTGTGAGGATTAGTCGAATACCTAGAATAGTAATCTGAAATTGAATCAATAACAGATTTTGGCTTAAGTGCAGTTGCCGCACTATCTAAATATGTATATTTAGGATTATTTTTAAATCATGGAAAATCTTTTTTTAAATTTGCTAATTTCATATTAAAATAACTCCATTATTTTTTTATCAACTTCTTTGTAAATTAATTTACATTTTTTATCATCAAAATTGTTGTAATAATTGTATTCCGATCTAATCAAAACTGTTTTAGCAGTTTTTGCATCAATTCCCTTAGACATTAGATAAAACAATTTTTCTGGGTTAATTGATCCAACGCTCACTGAATGATTGGCAACAATTTTGTTATTATCTACCAGCATAGAAGGAGTAGCAATTATTGTAGAACCATCATCAAAAATATATCCATTAATTTCTTGATTTAATATGATATTTTCTGCATTTTTTGTGTTTTTACTATCAATAATAACTTTGGTATTTGATTGATTAAAACCAAAAGCTTTAACATAAATATTTACAACAGAATTTCTTTGTTGATTGATAGCAAAAATATAAGATTTTTGTTTATTAGAATTGACTAATAAACAATGAATATTTAAGACAGAATTTTCAATAACAGAAAAATTAAAATTTTGATCGATATTACTACTTGAAATATCTGTAACAACAATGTCTAAATTATTAACAATTTTCTTGTTAATTTTTTGGCTTTTCTTAACGTTAATTACTTCAATTTTACTTTTTGCCATGTTTCATATCGCAACACATAATCGGTAGTGTTCGTATTGGTCGTAATTTTTTCTCAAAAAATGAACTATATCCATTCTTTTCAACAAAATTAATGATGTCTTTTTTATTAGAAGCCGCTATTTGGCCATCTACTAACACAATAGATTTATTAGGTTTAATGTTTTTTAAAAAGTCAATATGATGACTAACAATAATTGTTATCCAATTTTTTTGATTTTTATTGATGTAGTCAGCAACAATTTTTATTGCATCCAAATCTAAACCTGAATCAATTTCATCTATTAACATAATTTTTGGTTGAAGAAGTTTAGCTTGTAAAATTTCATTTTTTTTCTTTTCTCCACCAGAAAAACCAACATTTACCGAATTTTTTAATAATTCATGCTTAAGTTTTACTTCAAGCATTGCACTATTTAAACTTTTATAAAATTCATAGAAATTTTTTGAGTTTTCTTTTGATAAAACCTTAAAAAATTCTAACATTTGAACACCATCAAGTTCAACTGGATTTTGGCTACAATAAAATAATCCCAACTTAGCTTTTTTATCAGTAGATAAATTGGTTATGTCTTTGCTATTTAAAACAATCTTTCCAGACTTAATTGGGTAGTTATAGTGAGACATTATTGATTTCAATAATGAAGATTTACCAGCTCCGTTTGGACCAAGAACAGCCAATACATCTCCAGTTTTTAGTGAAAAATCAATGTTTTTTAACAAAATATTGTTATTAAGGTTTACTGATAATTTATTTACTGAAAGTTTTGTTTGCATATTATTATTAATTAATAATATTATAC
>CAMWQH010000069.1 GCA_947176435.1 uncultured Mycoplasmataceae bacterium | reverse complement strand
ATAATTTAAAAATGCAAGAGGCAGACCAATATTGTGAGGCTAAGAAAAAAGAGGCGGATAATTATTGTATTACTCAAAAAAATTTAATGCAACAACAGAAGCAAGAAAGCGAAAACTACTATAATTTAAAAATGCAAGAGGCAGACCAATATTGTGAGGCTAAGAAAAAAGAGGCAGATAATTATTGTGTGATACAAAAAGAAGAAAATAAAAAATACTATGCAGAAGAAAGACAAAAGGCAAGCGATTATTATTTTGAAAAAATGAATGATGTAGATATAGAGTGCAATATAAAAAAAAGAGAGGCTGAAGAGCTTATTAGGAAAACAGAAGAATATTGTAATAACAAAAGAAATTCAGTAAAAGAACTAGAACAAGAGATAAAAGATTTAAGACAAGAGGCTGATATACTAGAGAAAAATGTATTTATAAAATATGCAGATATTTCTATTGATGATAAAGTTACATCAGAAGAATATAAAAATGAATTGACCATTCTACAATTAAAAGAAAAAGATTTGATAAAATCAAATAATGCTCTTGTTATCACTTCGTTAGACAGGAAGAAAGTATTAAACAACAATATAAAACAAATATTACGTTGTTTTAATGCCGAAATTGCAATCATTCTCAATGCTGTTACAGTCAAAAATATAGACACGTCAAGAAATAAAATTCAACGTTCTTTTGAAATATTAAATCGTATATTTGAAACAGATGGTGTTGCATTGTCCTATGATTTTTTAGATATAAAATTTGAGCAATTGCATTTAATATACAGTTATATGCTTAAAAGTGAGGAAGAAAAAGAAACACAACGTGCTATTAGAGAAAAACTTGTGGAAGAACAAAAAGTATTAAAGGAAATCGAAAGAGAGAAAATAAAACTAGAAAAAGAAGAAAAACAATTCAAAAATGAAATTTCTAAATTGATGTCTTATTTAAAAAAATCTTCTGATATAGAAAAACAATTGTATATTGATAAAATTAAGGAATTGGAGGGAAGGCTGAAAGAATTGGAAAAGGACAAAACAAATGTGTTAGAAAGAGAGCAAAATACTCGTGCTGGTTTTGTATACGTTATTTCCAATATAGGTTCTTTTGGTGAAAATATTTATAAAATAGGTATGACAAGACGATTAGAGCCTATGGAAAGAATTAAAGAATTAAGTAGTGCTTCTGTGCCGTTTGAGTTTGATGTTCATGCAATGATTTTTAGTGAAGATGCTCCTAGACTTGAGAAAATATTGCATCAAACATTTGAAGAAAATAGAGTGAATAAAGTAAATTTAAGAAAAGAATTTTTTAATGTGGATATTGCTAAAATAGAAAAGGTTGTGAAGGAAAATCATAATGCAACGGTTGATTTTAAATTATTTGCTGAGGCTGAACAATATAGACAAAGTTTGAGTGTTTAATAAAAATTTGAAAGAAGAAGAAAAATTATATAAAAAATCTAAAATGGGAGTTGAGTAAAATGTGTAAAGTAATCGCAATAGCAAATCAAAAGGGCGGTGTTGGTAAAACAACAACGACAGTAAATTTAGGAATAGGTTTAGCGAATTTAGGCAAAAAAGTACTTTGTATCGATGCAGATAGCCAAGGAAATTTGGCTGTTTCGTTGGGAATAGAAGAACCCGACAGTCTTGAGTATACCGTTGCAAATGTGATAAGAGAAATTTGCGACGAAAAAGAAGTTGATAAAAAAGGAATATTACATCATGAAGAAAAAATTGATTTTCTTCCAGCGAATATAGAATTGTCAGATGTAGAAGTGCAGTTGATAAATACTATAGGTCGAGAAATGATGTTGAAAAGATACATAGAGAAAATAAAATCATATTATGATTATATAATTATAGATTGTTCTCCTAATTTGGGAATGATAACGATAAATGCACTAACTTGTGCTGATAGTGTTATTATACCAGTGCAAGCTTCTTATTTGCCATTGAAGGGGCTGCAACAGCTGATTAAAACCATTTACAAAGTGAAAAGACAACTCAATCCAAAATTGGAAATTGAGGGGATTTTAATTACTATGGTAGATGGTAGAACAAATTACTCAAAGGATATTATAGAAATTTTAAACGAAAATTACGGAAATTCTATAAAAGTATTTGAAAATATCATACCTAGAAGTATAAAACAAGATGAAACTACAGTTAGTGGAAAAAGTATATATAAATATGCTAAAAATAGCAATGTAGCAAAATGTTATAAAAATTTTGTAGATGAAGTTGTAAAGGAGGGGTAAAAATGGGAATTGGAAAAGAAATAAAATTAAATTCACTAGATACCCTTTTTGGAAATGAAAATAATGGAATTACTGAGATAGCTGTGTCTATGTTAGTAGAATTTGAAGGTCATCCGTTTAAAGTAGTAAATGATGAAAAAATGGCTGATATGATTGAAAGTATAAAAGAGTATGGTGTGCTTACTCCTATTATTGTAAGGCAAAAAGAGGATATGTATGAAATTGTTTCAGGGCATAGAAGGAAATTTGCTTGCGAACAGTTAGGAATTACAAAAATTCCAGCAATTATAAAAGAATTGAATGACGATGAAGCTGCTATATTGATGGTAGACAGCAATATACAAAGAGAGGAAATATTGCCAAGTGAAAAGGCTTTTGCTTATAAAATAAAGTCAGAAGCACTAAAAAGACAAACAGGAAGAAAGAAAAAAAATGAAGCCCAAGTTGGTCTTTATTTTGAAAATAAGCCTTCTATTGAAATATTGGCAGATGAAGTGGGAGAAAGTAGAAACCAGATAAAAAGATACATAAGATTGACTTATTTGATTACAGAATTACTTGATATGGTAGACAATAAAAAATTGCCATTTAATACTGCTGTAGAGTTATCATTTTTAAGAAAAGATGAGCAAGCTGTTTTGTATAATATTCTTTCGGGATATAATCAAATTCCGTCATTGCAACAGGCAACAAATATAAAAGCACTGAGTAAAGAAGGAAAATTTGATGAAAAAGTAGTTGAAATGCTGTTGACAGAAGAAAAAAAAGAAACAAAAATTAATATTACAAATAAAAAAATTAAAAAATATTTTCCAGAAGATTATACAGCAAAACAAATGGAAGATGTGATTTATAAACTTTTAGAAGATTGGGCAAAAAATAATGGAAATTAAATGTCGTGTCTGCTACAAGCGATATAAAAATAGTTGAAATTTTTATAACCTTGTGCTAAAATCAACTGTCGAGATTGAAAAGAGACCAAGTTTTAAAATTTTTTTTAAATAGGTTATCTTTTCGTGGCACTAGATTATTATCTAGTGCCTTTTTCAGCATATTAAGTATATCTATAATAAGAGAGAATGAAATGAGGATAATTAAGTTTATGAGCATCCTTTTTATTTGACATAATACAATTATAATGATACAATAATTTTGTTGATTTTTCCATAAAAATCTCAGAAAATAATAGTGGAAAACTTTAGTCGATACATCACTATTATTTTTGGAGAGGTGTCCGAGTGGTTTAAGGAGCTGGTCTTGAAAATCAGTGACTCCGCAATGAGCCGTGGGTTCAAATCCCACCCTCTCCGTTATATTAATCTTAGGCATAAACAAATAATGATGTTGTTTATGCTTTTTTATTTAGACTTGTAGATGAATGAAAATGATGACTGCTAGGAGTGCTAATAAAAAATGATATGCTGTAAATTGAAATTTGGCTTTGTAAGCAAAATTTTATGCTTTTTCGATATAAAGTCTATATAAAAAAATATGTGCTTATAAGCTAAATAATTGCAAATTAGATATATAAGCACATATTTGATATTTTTTAAAAGGGGAGATAATCATCGTCAAATTCTAAGTCGAAATTCATACTAAAAATTTGACATGATACATTTAATTTAAAAGATGAACCATAATTTTCTGTAAGACTAATGTGCACATCTTTACACTCCTTTAATTCATTATAAATTTTATTAATGGTACTTTTGTCATTATCTAAACAGGATTTTAACAAAATAGTTATTTTTTCTTTTATTTCTGCATCATTCATTATTTTTGCACCTTTCTTGATGTGTATTTTGGTTGTTATCTCTTTTCATTGTTTCATTAATTGCACGATTGATAAAGGCGTTTACACTTTCTCCATTTTGTTCAGCATGATTTTTAATTTCTTCTTTTTTGCCCTTTGGCATTGTTAAATTTATTCTATCATAATTAATAGACATATATTTGTTAACAGCTTTTTGTTGTGCTTTGCTTGCTGGCATTATATCACATCCTTTTAACTATATTATATACAATTTCATATATCTATGCAATTATATATTTTAATATAAGTACATTGTATTTTTTATATTAAAATATACATTTTGCATATTATATAGTATATTTGCACAAATATAATATATCTATGCAGATATATTTAGGCTATTCTGTCAATAGATATATTTGTGTAGATATAGTATAATAAAGCCATATCAAGCAATAAAGAGATATGGTATAATGAAAAAAAGAAAGGGTTGATTTAATGGCAAATGCTAAAAAATTTGTAAATGTTAGAAGGAAGG
>CAMWQH010000068.1 GCA_947176435.1 uncultured Mycoplasmataceae bacterium | reverse complement strand
CACTATAATTGATAAAATTGATGATGCACATAATAGTGATGCATTACTCAAATATTTAAAAGATAATGCCGGATTACCATCAAGTTGAACAGCTGCATAATTAATTTTGATGTATTTAGATAATGTACTAAAAGCAATTCGAGGGACATTTTAATTTTTTCTGATTCATGAAAATAAATTCACTATCTTTATTTCTATTTATTAATATTCTTGTTTTTTAATAATACTCTCAATAACATTTAATATTAAATATATAATTAAAATATATTTAATTGAGGTATTAACATGGCAAGTTTAAATAAATTCATCTTTGGAAACTGAAAGATGAATATGACATACAACCAAACAGAATCTTTTTGTAAAGAATTTAACAAATTAGTTAAAAAAGATAAAATATTAAAATCTACTAACATTCAATTTGGTGTAGCACCAACATTTTTAGGTTTATTACCTACTAGAAGTTTACTAAAACTTCCTGTAATTATTGGTGCTCAAAATGCATCTGCAATTCAAAAAGGCGCATACACTTCTCAAATTTCATATTCACAATTAAAAGAATATAACATTAACTATGTTATATTAGGTCACTCAGAAGTAAGACAATATTTAGGTGAAACTGATAAAGATATTAATGCTAAAGCTATTAAATTAGTTTCTGAGAACATGGTTCCAATTATTTGTGTTGGAGAATCATTAAAAGAATATGAAGCACACAAAACAATTAAAGTTTTAGAAAAGCAAATAATAGAAGACACTAAAGGTATTCCAGATAATAGTGCTACAAGTGTTATTGTTGCTTATGAACCGTTATGGGCAATTGGTTCAGGAAAAACTCCTACAGCTAAAGAAATTCAAACAGTATGTACAGAAATTAGAAGAATATTAAAATCTGTATTTAAAAATAACGCTGATAAAGTTCATATTTTGTATGGTGGATCATTGAAACCAGAAAATGCTAAAGAAATTTTAGCACTTAAAAATGTTGATGGTGGTTTAATTGGTGGTGCTTCAATGATTGCAAGTTCATTCTACAGCATTATTAAATCTTGTCCAGAATATATTAAAGCTAAAGCTTCAAAAAAATAATCATGAATAAAAAAGCAATATTAATTATCATGGATGGAGTTGGTCTTAATCCCCAAAAAAAAGACAATGCTGTTGCTATGGCAAAAACTCCGACTCTTGATGAATTAGTTAAAAATTATCCTAATACAACTTTAAATGCAAGTGGTGAATTTGTTGGTTTACCAAAAGGACAAATGGGTAACTCTGAAGTGGGTCATTTAAACATTGGGGCAGGACGAGTAGTTTATACGGGTTTATCTTTGATAAATAATGATTTAAAAAAAGAATTTTTTTACCAAAACCAAGGGTTTTTAAACGCAATTGATCATGCGAAGAAAAACAATTCTAAATTACATATTTTAGGCTTATGTTCTAATGGTGGTGTACATTCTTCACTTAATCACATCCTTGCATTAATTGACTTAGTATATAAGAATGGTTTGTCTCCAATTCTTCACTGTTTTGCAGATGGTAGAGATGTTGCTCCTAAATCATTGATAAGTGATTTACCAATCATTTTAAATAAGTTAAATTCATGTAACGGAAAATTAGCGACCATTTCTGGTCGTTATTATGCAATGGATCGTGATAAACGTTGAGAAAGAATTGATTTAGCTTATAAAGTTATTATTGGTGAGTCTAACAATAGTTTTAATGACCCATTGAAATATGTTAATAATTCATATGCAAATGGTACAACAGATGAATTTATTTTACCTGCATTTAACAAAGCATATTCAAAACAAGAAATTGCTTTAGAAGATAATGATGCAGTTATTTTTGCTAATTTCCGTCCAGATCGTGCAAGACAATTGTCCCATGTAATTTTCGGTTCTAACTATTACGATTACAAACCACAATCAAGAAAAAACAATTTATATTTTGTAACAATGATGAACTATGAAGGAATTACTCCTTCATGTGTTGCATATCCTCCATTAAGTCTTAAAAACACTTTAGGACAAGTTGTTGCTGACAACAATTTAAGTCAATTAAGAATTGCTGAAACAGAAAAATATGCTCACGTTACTTTCTTCTTTGATGGAGGGAAAGAAATTAATTATCCAAATGAGCAAAAGATTTTAATTAATTCTCCTAAAGTAGCTACTTATGATTTAAAACCAGAAATGTCTGCTATTGAAGTAACTGATAAGTTACTTCCACAAATGGATAATACTGATATTATTATTGTTAACTATGCTAATGGAGACATGGTAGGACATACCGGAAATATTGAAGCAACAATTAAGGCTGTTGAAACCGTTGATGCACAAATTGCTAGAATTTTACAAAAAGCTAAACAAACCAACACAACTTTGTTTATTACAGCAGATCATGGTAATGCTGATGTAATGAGGGATGAAAAAGGTAATCCAGTAACAAAACACACAACAAATCCAGTTCCTTTTATTATCACCGATTCTTCATTATCTCTTTTAGAAGAACGTGGAGCATTATGCGACATTGCTCCAACAATGCTAAGTTATTTAAAGATTAATATTCCTTGTGAAATGACTGGTAAAGTATTAATTAAATAATTTTTATATTTTCATTTGATAAGAATTAATATATAATTTTTATCAATATGCCGACTTAGCTCAACAGGCAGAGCAACTGACTTGTAATCAGTAGGTTGTTGGTTCGATTCCGATAGTCGGCACCATTTAAAATAAAACCGTAGGACAAACTACGGCTTTTTTATTCTTCAAGATTATTCTTTTTAACAAGATTATCTAAACGACTTAATACTTGCTTGTTAAACTCTTCTTGACGTTTATTAAATTCTTCTTGTTTTTTAAACCCTCTGTGCATCTCATCAGAAAGTTTTAAAACCAAGGATCTTAATGATTCCTGTTTTATCCCTGGTTTTCTTTTCTTAGTTTTCTTAGATGGTTCTAACATGACTTTGCCTGATGTATTAGTTTCTTGTTTAAGATTTGAATATTTATACTCTTTTTTCATATATATTATAAACTCCTATTTTCATAGTAGATTAATCTTACTACCAAAATAAAAAAATAGAGGCACAAGAAAAGTTAAAACTTTTTCTAACTATTTTTCAAAATAAGTTCATTTCAATCAAGATATAATTTTGATATGTTATCAAAATTAAATATTGTTTTATTTGAACCAGAGATTCCAGAAAATGTAGGGAATATTGCTAGAACGTGTGTGGGCTTTAATGTAACACTTCATTTAATTAGACCATACGGTTTTTTCTTAGATAACAAGAAACTCATTAGAAGTGGTTTAGATTATTGAAAAGATGTTCAATTAATTGAACATGATTCATTTAATGAATTTATAAAAAATATTGATAAAAACTCTCATTTATTCTTTATTACAAGATATGGTAAAAAAACAACAGGAGAAATTGCTTATTGTTTTGATAATCCGACATATTTAATTTTTGGGAAAGAGTCAACAGGGATTGATAAAGAAGTATTAAAACAATATGTTGACAAAACTTATAGAATTCCTACAAGTTCAAATGTTAGAAGTTTAAATCTTTCTAACTGTGCAGCAATGTTGGTTTATGATTATGTAAAACATAATCGTTTTGAAAATTTGTCAAAAATTGAACCTCACAAAAAGGATGTTTTGTAGTTTATGAATAAGTTGATATATGATGCATTAATTATTGGTGGAGGTCCGGCTGGAATGTTTGCTGGAATTTATGGGTACCAAAAGAAATTAAACTTAATTTTAATTGAACAAACTGGTTTTTTAGGTGGACAACCATTAACGTATCCGAACAAACCAGTTAATGATTTTCCGTTAGTACCTAATATTACAGGGAAAGAATTAATTGAAAAATTATCAAATCAACTTCAATTTAATACGAATGTCAAGATTTTATTTAATTCAAAGATTGTTTCATTCACTTTTATAAAAAATGTTTTTGAAATTAAATTGACCAATAACCAAATAATTACATGTAAAAACGTTATTATTGCTACTGGAAATATTTGTAAAGAAATACCAGGAATTGAATTAAACAATGACAATAGAATCATTGTTAAACAAAATCAACTTACTAATTTAAAACATATATATGCAATTGGCAATGTTTGTTATTATATAGATAAACCAAGTAGTATGGTTACTGCTTGCGGAGAAGCGTCTGTTGCAATTAGAAGTATTTTAAATAGTCATGAATAAGCCAAAAATCATTTCAATTTTAGGACCAACAGCCACAAATAAGACATCGCTTGCTATTAAACTAGCAAATGATTTGAATGGTGAAATTATTAATGCTGATGCATTTCAAATATATAAAGAATTAAATATTGGTGTTAATAAACCAACTTTAAAACAATTAGCAAAAGCTAAGTTTCATTTAATTGGAGAAATTTCTTTATTTGATGAATGAGACATTAAAAAATTTCAAGATAAAGCTAATGAAATTATTGAAAAAATATTAAAAAGAAAACATCTACCAATTATTTGTGGCGGATCTTCTTTATATGTTGATGCTTTAATTCAAAATTATGA
>CAMWQH010000067.1 GCA_947176435.1 uncultured Mycoplasmataceae bacterium | reverse complement strand
TCCTTCCCTTCAATAGATTTTAAATAATTTTTATCATCAGTATCTTTTAAAAAGATTATTATGTCCTTGTTTTTCTAGTCTTTTTCAATTTCATTAACTATTGGTTTTTCAATAGTCTTTGCTTTTAAAAAACCAAGAGATCCAGTTACAAAATCGTTTTGATAATCGACAATTATTAATAATTTTTTCATTTTTGATAACAAATAATATATTATTAATAATATGATAATTTTTGGATACACTTTAATATTTTGTATCATTGGGTACTTGTTTGGTAGTATGATCTTCGGTCAATTTTTAGCATGATCTAAAAAGAAAGATCTTACTATTGTTGGTTCGACCAATCCTGGAGCAACTAATGTAAAAAGAGAATTTGGCATGGGATGAGCATTCTTTGTTTCGTGTCTCGATGCAATTAAAGGAATGCTAGCAATTTTTGTTTGTTATGGTATTTATATCATTGCTATATATAGAACAGGGTACCATGATCCAAATCTATATTGTTTAGTTTATCTAACAGGAGTATTTGCTTGTCTTGGACATTGTTTTCCAATTCAATATGTCCTTTGTTTAATGTTTAACAAAGGAAACAAAGATAAAGCCAGAAAGTATAAAGGTGGTAAAGGCGTTTCTACAACAGGTGGTGTGTTATTTGCTGTTAGTCCATATTTAGGACTAACTGCTTTCTTAATTTGATTATTAGTGGTTTTAATTACAAGATATGTTTCAATGGGATCATTATTATGTATGACCATTGCTTCATTATTTGTTTTGATTCCTCCTGTAGGAAATTTTTATTTGTTTAATGCTAATGGCGGATTCCCATGATTAGATACTTCATCAATGAGTGAATCTTATCAAAACTATCCATGATTAATGATTGGAACCTTAATAATATTAATGTGCAATAATATTATTTTGACTTGTAAGCACAGACCAAACATCATTAAATTAATCAATCACCAAGAAAGTAAATTGTTTTAAATTTTATGGAACAAAAATTTAATTTCAAGTTTAATAAAGAATTGTTAAATAAAGGTTTTTATACGGCTTCTTATTTTTTAAAGGCTTCTAAACTTGTTGATAAATACAAACCAAACGAAGTGGTTTGTATGCAATTTACTCATTTTTCAAAGAATCCTGTAATGGTTTGTGGAATCCAAGAATCAATCGAATTATTCAAGACTTGTTTACCAAAAAATATTTTGAAAAACATTGAAATTTACGGAAGACAAGATGGTGATTTAGTGAAACCTAAATCACCAATCCTATTAATTTTTGGTAGATATCAAGATTTTGGTAAATTCGAAAATGTTATTGATGGCATTCTAGCTCGTAGATCATCAGTTGCTAATAACTGCCACCAAATGCTTAAATTAATTAAAACCAATCAATTAATTTATATGGCTGATCGTACTGATGATTATTTAGTTCAACCATATGATGGCTATGCTGCATATATAGGTGGGATCAGAAATTTTGTTACTGATGCATCAGTAAGTCTTTTAAATGATAGGTCAGACATTAAAGTTACTGGAACTATTCCTCATGCTTTAATTCAAGAGTTTGATGGAAACCTAAATAATGTTATGAAGGCCTATGCATCTGAATACGGACGCAAAGGATTGATTGCTTTAATTGATTACCACAATGATGTTAAAAGAGACATCATTGATATTTCTAAAGAGTTTTATGATACATTTGCCGTTAGAATTGATACTTCAAAAAGTGTTTGTGATGCATCTTTAAAAAAGATTCCTAGGAACTATGGCGTAAGTGATGCGTTAATTAAATTTACTCGTAAAACGCTTGATCAAGTTGGAATGAAGAAAACAAAAATTATTGTTTCTTCAGGTATTGATCTTGAGAGAGTTAAACAAATAAAAGATAGAAATCTTCCCGTAGATTTCTATGGAATTGGTAGTTCTTTAATCACTAGAAATATTCACATCACAGCTGACTTGGTTTTGAAAAATAATCACCATCAAGCAAAATTTGGAAGAAAGTTATTTATTAATATAAATAAGAAAAAAACATTGAAAAAGTACATTTAATTCAACATATAACATAAATATATGGAAGAATTTGCTACTAAAGTTTTTACACTAGATAATAATAGTGATAATGTGACTCCAAGTTTTGGCGCACAAGTTAACAACACTAGCTCGTTAAATTCAGTTCAAGTGCAATTGAACGGATCAACTGAAGTTTTTGGTAAAGAACAAAAATCTAAAAGTTCTAAGCATCTAAGTGTTATTAATCAATACTACTCATATTTCCCTGACTTTTATAAAAAAGAGTTACACAATAGTTTCATTATGAGTATTGTTTGAGGAATCATCTTAACTTTAGCAACTGCTGTTTGTAGTTGATTCATTGCTGAAATCGTTATGAGTCCTGTTTTAAACAACTGAACTCTTCTTTCGTTAATTCCAGTTTATGGTTTAGCAGTAAGTTTGTTTGTAGTGTATTTAATAAAATATTTAAATTTTAAAAACGAAGCTAAAACAATCAATTTTAAAGATGAGAAAGTTGTTTCAACTAATGTTTTAAAATTGTACAAGTCTTTTAAAACGGGATATATCAATGTAAATTGAATGTCTTTACTTTCTTACACATTATTCTTATTAACGCTTCTAGTTACTTGTATTGTTTGTTATACGATGTATCCAACTCATTTTGGTGACGTATATACTCCAATTCACAAAGATAATAATTGAGCATTTGCAGTTGTTTTTTGAATCAGTGTTAGTTCAGTACTTGTTACGTTTATTATTCAAGCATGCATGCTAGTTGGTAACTATGTAAGATTTAGTAGAATTGAAAATTTCTACAACTTTAGTTTAGTACCTAGTGAAGAAATGATTCTTTTAAAGAAAAAAGCAAATAGACGTGATGCAGTAATTTATTTAGCTATCACTTGTACATTATTCTTAATTTGTTGATTAATTGTTAAATTATTTAAAAGAAAAAAACAAACTAAAGTTGTTGTTAATGCCTAACAAAAAGTTGCTGAAAAGCAATTTTTTTTATTTATGTAATGCCTACATTAATAATTATCTATAATTATTAATATAGAGGTAGATATGTTAGATATTAAACAAAAAAATATTGAATTACTTTCAAAATACGAACCAAAAAGTGTTTTAAATTACTTTGCTAATTTATGTAATATTCCACATGGTAGTGGAAATGAAAAAGAAATCGGAAAATACATCGGTGATGTATTGAGACCGGTTTCTAAAGAAGTCATTGTTTACCCTGACGGAACAGTATATGCATATAAAGAAGCAACTCCAGGTTTTGAAAACAAACCGATGATTTGTTTACAAGCACACTCAGATATGGTTTGTGTAAAAAAACCAGGATCAACTCATGATTTCTTAAAAGATCCTTTAGATTTAGTCGTTGAAGGAGATAAATTAAAAACAAAAGATACAACTCTTGGTGCCGATGACTGTATTGGTGTAGCTTACATTTTAGACATTTTTACAAATAAAAATGTTAAACATGGACCAATTGAAGCTTTAATCACAGCAAGCGAAGAAACTACTATGGGTGGTATTAATGCTTTCCCTACAGGTGTATTAAAATCTAAGTTACTAATTAACTTAGATCATGAAATGACAAGTTCAATTTGTTTAGGATGTTGTGGTGGTATTGAAATTTCTCTTAAGAATAAATTCAATAGAGAGCCATCAAATGAATTAACCCAACATATGACTATTTGTATTAAAGATGGTGCATCTGGTCACTCAGGAAACTCAATTAGATTTAAAATCATTAATGCAATTAAAGAAATGTTTTGACTTATCAAAACAGCTTCTGAAAATTATAAATTAGCTTTAGTATCAATTGATGGTGGTCAATATAAGAATGCTATTGCTGCAGATTGTATTGCAACAATTGCTATTAAATCTGAAGATTATGAAGCAATAAAAAAGATTTTTGTTGACAACTTTAATGAAATTAAAAAAGAATATTTTGAACGTGAAACAAAATTAAATATTAATGTTGAAAAAGCTGATAAAAAACAAGATCCAATTTCTATTAAACAATCAAACGACATTATTGATGCATACAACTCTGTTGTATACGGTGTGTTCTCATTAAATGAAAAATACAACATTGCTGATGGATCAAACAACATTGGTATTATTCACACTAAAAACAACAAAATTGAATCAGATTTCTTATTGAGATCTTTATATGAAAACTGTAAGCATAGAATTTTAAATTCTATTCTTTCTGCTTTCTACGGAACTGATTTCACATACGATATTGTTGACGATTATCCTGAATGAACACCTGTTATCGGAAAAAATGTTCTTCAAGATAAATTTATTGAAATTTATAAAAAGACTTATGGTTCTGAACCTGTTTCATTTGTAACAGAAGGTGGATTAGCAACTGGTGTTTTAGCTAAAAAATATCCTGCAATAGTTGCAATTTCAATTGGACCAGATATCGAAAATGCTCATACATTTGATGAATGAGCTTCGCTTAAAAAAATAGCTTCTACATATGAAATTTGAAAAGAAATGTTAGAAACTATATAATATATATTTATATTTGAGAATTTATGGCA
>CAMWQH010000066.1 GCA_947176435.1 uncultured Mycoplasmataceae bacterium | reverse complement strand
ATATTGGGATAAAAATGTCCCTAAATGGTTTAGACGGTAAAACAAATGAGGTTATAAAACAAATTAGAGATAATATATTTAAAGTTTTAGGTCAAGTCGAAGTAGATATTGATTATCCAGAATACGAATCTACTCCGGATGTTTCAAAGAAAGAAATATTGAATATTTTTAAGAAATCGACTGTTTTAATTAATAAAATTATTCAATCATCTAATAAATTAATAAAAATTAAAGACGGTATTAGAGTAGCTATTATTGGTAAACCAAATGTTGGTAAATCCTCCCTTTTAAATGCCTTGTTAAAAGAAGATAAAGCAATTGTTTCAAGTATACCAGGAACTACAAGAGATGTTATTGAAGCATCATGTGTAATTAATGGAATTAAATTTGATTTTATTGATACAGCAGGTATAAGAAAAGCAAACAATTCAATAGAAAAAATTGGTATTACAAAAGCAAAAAACACTTATAAAAATGCTGATTTAGTTTTATTGGTGATAGACAATTCAAAAAAAATTACAGAGCAAGACAAGAGTTTGTTATCTAATACAAATAAATTAAATAGAATTGTGGTTTTAAACAAATCAGATAAGCCAAAAGCCAACTCTATTTTAGGAATT
This sequence comes from uncultured Mycoplasmataceae bacterium, assembly GCA_947176435.1. Lineage (GTDB taxonomy): Bacteria > Bacillota_I > Bacilli_A > Mycoplasmatales > Mycoplasmoidaceae > Malacoplasma_A. Next base: position 4,093 of record CAMWQH010000066.1, on the reverse strand, counting down.
AAAATTTCTGCAAAAGCAAACAATATTAGTGAATTGATAAAAAAATTATCTAACTTTAACAATTTGCAATCAATTGATTTTAAAAATGAAATCTTAATGCAAAGTCAGCAATCTATTGCCTTGTTAGAGTCTGCATTATCAAATATAAAACTAGCACAAAAAATTTATTTATCAAATAAGGAATTTGAATTATCTGCAAATTATTTACATAATGCTATAAATAAATTAGAACAAATTCTCGGTATTTCAAACGATGTGTCTTTTGTTGATGAGTTGTTTAGTAAATTTTGTGTAGGAAAATAAATATGAAGTTATATGATACTCATTGTCATTTGTGTTGTTCTCCATTATTAGAAAAAGCAGATGAAATAATTAATGAATGCATTAAACAAAATATATTGATTAATAATGTTGGTGTAGATCTTAAAACATCAAAAATTTGTGTTGAACAAGCAAACAATTATAAAAATTGTTATGCAATCATTGGTGTGCACCCATCTGATGTTGTTGATCCTGATAATGAAATTAAGCAAATAGAGATGCTTTGTAAAAATAAAAGAGTTGTTGGTATTGGCGAAACAGGATTGGACTACCATTATTCTCCTTATGATAAAGAAAAACAAATCAAATCTTTTATTAACCACATTAATTTATCTAAGAAACTAAATCTTCCTCTTGTTGTTCATACTCGAGATGCAGGAGAAGATACATATAAAGTTTTAAAAGAAAATGCAAAAAATCAAAAAGTATTAATTCATTGTTTTAGTGGTAATAAGAATGAATTAATGAATTATTTATCAATTGGTTGTTATATTTCTATATCAGGAATAATTACATTTAAAAAGTCTAATGAATTAAGAGAGATTATTCATTTAATTTCAAAAGACAAAATATTAATTGAAACAGATTCTCCGTATTTAGCTCCTGTGCCATATAGAGGTAAAGAATGTATGCCGTATTATGTTAGAGAAACATTTCAAATCATCCAAAAAGAGTTAGAAATAGATGAAACGACTCTTAGCGCGCAGATATTTAAAAATTCAATTAATTTTTTTAATATTAATAAATAATTATTTTTTTATTTGCGATTCTAAATCGATAATTAAATCTCTTAAATAAGCAGCGCGCTCATATTCTTGATTCTTTGCTGCAGCAAGCATTTCTTTTCTTAATATATTAATTGCTTTTGTAGTTTTTTCAGCATTAGGTTTATTTCTACTATGAAATATTGCTTCAATTGCTTTTTGGTCATCTTTTGATTTTAGATCTTCAAAAATAGGTTTAATAATAGTCTTAGGAATAATTTTATGTTTTTTATTGTATGCTTCTTGTATTTTTCTACGTCTATTCGTTTCATCAATAGCAATTTTCATTGCCTCAGTTGTTGTATCTGCATACAAAATAACTCGCCCATTTGCGTTTCTTGCAGCCCTACCAAATGTTTGCAACAATGCTTTATCGTTTCTAAAGAAACCTGGTTTATCCGCATCAAAAATCGCAACCAAAGAAACTTCAGGAACATCTAAACCTTCACGTAATAAATTAATTCCAACAATTACATCATATTTACCACGTCTTAAATCATTAATAATTTTTGCACGATCAAGTGTTTTTAATTCATTATGCAAATATGCAACTTTAAATTTTTGATTTTTTAAGTATTCAGTTAAACTTTCGGCCATCTTAATAGTTAAGACAGTAATAAACGTTCTTTCTTTCTTTTCGACTTGTTTTTGTAATTCAATTACCAAATCGTCAATCTGATATTTTGAAGAATGAATTTCTATTTTTGGATCTAACAATCCTGTAGGTCTAACTATTTGTTCAATAATTTTATTATGTGATTTATTTATTTCATATTCATTTGGAGTTGCTGAAACGTAAATAACATTGTCTAATTTTGAATTAAATTCTTCAAAATTTAATGGTCTATTATCTAATGCTGAAGGTAATCTAAATCCATATTTTACTAATGTTTCTTTTCTAGATCTGTCTGTATTATACATACCTCTTATTTGGGGAATAGTCATATGACATTCATCAACAACTAGTAATCAGTTATCTTTAAAATAGTCAAATAATGTATATGGAGTTTCACCAGCATTACGAAGTTCTAGATGTCTTGAATAATTTTCTATACCACTACAATATCCAAGTTCTTGCATAGATTCAATGTCTTGCATAGTTCTTTCATGAATTCTTTGAGCTTCAAGTAATTGGTTGTTTAATTTGAATTTTTTTTCAGTTTCAATTAATTCAGATTTAATTCTTGCAATAGACTCTTCCAATCTATCATGGTTCATGATATATTCGTTTGCGGGTGCAATCACGCATAGCTTTAATTTTTCAATTACACCACCAGTTAAAACATCTATTTTAGCAATATCTTCTATTTCGTCTCCAAAAAAAGATATTCTTAAATAGTAGTTATCTGCATAACCAGGAGCAATTTCAACAACATCACCTTTTTTTCTAAATGTACCAGGAGATAAATCGATATTGTTTCTATGATATTGAAGTCTTACTAAATCATATGTGAATTGTTTTAAATTCATTTTTTGATCTTTTGCAAGGATGATTCTAAATGTATTAAAATCTTCAGGAGCAACTGAAGCATAAATTGCTGCAACGGATGCTACAACAATAACGTTTTTTTCAGTAGCCAAAGAATTAATTGTTGATAGTCTCAACATTTCAATTTCTTGATTTTGTTTTGCAGTCTTTTCAATATATGTGTCTGTTCTTGGAATATATGCTTCTGGTTGATAAAAATCAAAATAAGAAACATAATATTCAACCTTGTTTTCTTTAAACAGTTCTTTAAATTCAGAATATAGTTGAGCTGCCAATGTTTTGTTATGAACAATAACTAATGTATTTTTTTGAGTATTTTTAATAACGTTCGCAATGGTAAAAGTCTTACCAGTACCAGTAGCTCCGAGTAATACTTGAGATTTAACCCCATTATTAATATTTTTTGTTAACTGATCAATGGCTTTTTTTTGATCACCTTTTGGTGACAATTTTGTAGTTAGTTTGAAACAACCCATACAATATATTTATTGTATAATTTTACATAATTAATTACTTAATATCATTATTTATGCAACCAAAAATATCGATTTTAATATCTACATATAATGGTGAAAAAAAAGTAAGAAGAGCAGTTTCTAGTGCATTGAAGCAAACATATAAAAATATCGAAATTATTTGTTTAGATGATTGTAGTACAGATACAACACATAAAATTTTACTTGAATTACAAAAAGCAGATAAAAGAATTAAGGTTTTTAAAAATAAAAAGAATTTAGGAATTGCAAAAAATAGAAACCTTCTTATAAATTATGCTAGTGGTGAATATTTTACGTTTTTAGATGATGATGACACATTAACTAAGCATATTTGTAAAGATTTTATTAATAAATTGGGAACAAAACAAATTGATATAGCCCCTTTTAAAGCAAGAATAATTTTTTATAGTTTTTTTGTTATTCCGTGGTTTTGCACATCAAAAATAAATAATAAAACAAATCAATTTGATTATGTAAATAGTAGTTTATGTCCACCATGAGGGTGTTTTATAAATAAAAAATATTTTGAATCTTTAAATGCACCATTTAATGAAAAAACAAGAAGATTTGAGGATGTAGGTCTTATGCCATATGTGTATTTTTGTGCAAAAGATTTTATGCCTCTTAACAAGACTGGCTACAATTATTACAAGGATAATTCTCATGGAAGATTATCTTCATATAACAATCAAAAGGTAACGATTTTGTCTGATGAAATTTATCAAGTTGATAGACTATTAACTCTTTTTAAGCAAAAATCATTTTTAAATAAAAAGAAATTTTTGAAGATTATTTGATCTAATATTGAACAATCTATAGGATGTTACATTGGCCATTTTAAACCTAGTAAAAAATATAGTGAAAAAATAATATATGAAAAAATTAAAATGGAATACAAATATTTAATGCATATAAAATATACAATTCCAACAGATTTTAAACACAATATTTGATGGAAAAAGTTTGACGTCTTATTTCAAAACAGAGAATGTGCCAAAATGTTTTCCCACATGAGTGCTGAT
>CAMWQH010000065.1 GCA_947176435.1 uncultured Mycoplasmataceae bacterium | reverse complement strand
TTTAACTACAAAGGAGAAATAAAATGAAAAATAACAAAACAAAACAATTGAAAGAAAATCAAAAATTTGCAAAAGAGATCTTAAGGAAATATAAAGTGTATCGTTTTAAGATTCAACAACTTGAAAAAACAACAGAATTTATAGATGAAGAACAAAAAGCACTAATAGCGAAATATAAATCATTTGTAAACTTAATTGACTCAATATTAGCTGAATTAAAACCTGATAGCAAGAAAATGATACAAGAAATATTTATTAATTTTACAAAGATGAAGGACACCCCATATTCAAGAGGTACATATTATTCAAAACTACGTGAAGCTCTAGCTGATTTCCTTGAATATTACAAATAATATGCAAGTATCAAATGGATATTATGTAAAACGTTTAGAAGAAAATCCAGTTAATCATTTTAAATGAATCTACATTGATAGTTATGATGGTGAATTAAAAGAAAATGATAACAAATGATACTTTGATTTAAAGTTTTACATAATACAAAATTTAAGTCTTCCGTTAAATGTTTTTAATCTAACTTTATCTACTCAATTTTGTGAAACAACAGATTTAACAATTAATCCAACAAGTATTGAACAAATTCCAGAATGAGTTCAGCAAAAAGAATATTGTACGGCATATAGTTTAAGTTTTAATTTAGATACTAACGATTCGAAGTTTTTTGAACAAGCTTTAGAAAAATATAACATTCAACTACAATTCAAAATGGGTGTAGACACAAATGTTTTGAATAATGCAAAAGTTGAATTAGATCAAGACGAATATGATCAATTTGTTACAGAATGTTATTCTCAACAATTAACTGCAACATTTAAGTATTCAAATTACGAACAAAAAGACAATTCAGAGTCATTCTTTGAAATGCCTTCAACATATTATTTAAATTCATCTATAGGAAGTTATAACGAAGATGAAGTGGTGTATTATTCATTAAATAACGAAATAGAACAAATTGATGAACCCATTAAGAAATTAGTAGATATAAAATTTGGGAAAGAATTTACAATTTTTGAACAAAAAATTAAATTTGTCTATCAAATATTAGGACAAAAACAACAAGAGATTAGTTACGAAACTTCATTACCAACATATGGTAATACACCAATCAGCATTAATTATGATTATTGTACATATTACAATGAAAGCACTGGTACAATTGAAAATCAAATAAATGGTGTAAATGGATTCTATTGCCCATTGCCTTGTGTAGGATATTATGAAATTGGAATTAAAGTAAACTTTAATAACACCACAAAAACAATTAAATTTATTAATAATTTTAGTTTTAAAGGGAACGAAGATTACCAGAAAAATAAACTTGTTGTTATGCAAGTATTTATCGATGATTTAACTTATTTTAAGGAGGTGTCGTTTTAATGAAAATTTCTCGAAAAACCATAGGTGCATTATCATGCGGGATGTCAATAATATTAATTGGATCTGGAGCATTAGTTGGAGTTTCGTTAATTAAGCAATCTAAAGATAATCAACCTTCAGAAAAGAAGCCTCTTAATAGAGGAGATAATTATGAACATTACAAAATTTCACAATTAATTCAAAAAAATAGTGACTTAAAAAACATAATCACAACTTACATTAAAGATAACAAATATACGCGTGAAATAAGTGAAAACAAATTCATTGAAAATATTTCAAAAATAATAAAAGATGTATTAAGTAATATATCAAAATTCAAAAGTTCTATAGATAAGTACAAATTCGATCTTTCATATAGAATTAATCCTGAAAAAACTAGTATCTTAATTGATGTTGTGTGGTACATACCAAACAACTTTACACAATATTATTACTATGATCAATTTTCTGTAGTTTTAAGTAGAGAATAACTAGGAGTTTATAATATATATGAAGAAAGAGTATAAATATTCAAATCTTAAACAAGAAACAACTACATGAAGTAAAGTCATGCTAGAACCATCTAAAAAAACAAAGAAAATAAACCCAGGAGTTAAACCGTAAAAAGTTTCTCTTCGTGATGTTGTAATGGACACTCGAAATCTTCTACTTCAATCTATGAATAAACAAGAAGAATTTAATCAAATGGTTTTTGACTAATTTAAAAAACATAAGTGGATCAATAATCTCAAACTTTCATATTAATAAACAAAAAATAACCCATAGGGTTATTCTTAATTAATTATTTTTAATTCTCTTCATAATTTGTAACCACTGATTGAATGTCATCATCATCTTCGCATGAAGCAATAAAACGATCGTACTTTTCTTTTACTTTTTCAGGAAGAGAATCAATTTTTGATTGACTTACCATCTTAATATCTGCTTCAAATACTTCAAAAGCAGCAGCTTTTAATGCATCTTTAACTTTATAAAAATCTTCAGGATCAGTTAATACTTGGAAAGCGTCTTCATATTCAACAATGTCGACAACTTTATATTCCATAGTTGTTTCCATTAATGAATCTACTGAAGTCTTGTCATTTTTAACGACGGTAATTATTCCATATTTATCAAAGAAATTTTTAACACTGTTTGGTTTAGCAATTTCAGCATCAAACTTTGATAAATAGCCACGTAGGTTGCTAGCAACTCTATTAGGGTTGTCAGTTAATGCATTTACAATAATCTGAATTCCATTAGGACCATAACATTCATATTCAAGATTTACTAATTCAGATTGATCTTTTTGCGAGCCGTTAATGTTACGGTCAATTGAATCCCTTGACAAATTTTTTGAAAGAGCTTTTTCAATAGCTGCTTTTAATCTTGGGTTGGCCTCTGGATTGGGACCACCAACTTTAACTGCAGCTTTAATTTCTCTTGCAAGTTTTTGTCATAATTTAGCATTTTGTTGTTGTTTGCTATTAGTTTGGCTAGCAACTAAATGTTTACGTGGCATACTTTTTTTAATCTAAATGGTGCTCAGAAAGGGACTTGAACCCTTAAGGTATTGCTACCGGTAGATTTTGAGTCTACTGCGTCTGCCATTCCGCCACCTGAGCAAATATTAATAATACGTAAAATTATACATATTTAAATTAACTATATTAAAATAAGTATATAAACCTATAAGGAGAAGAATATGGAAAAATTAACATTAGATGTAACTATTGAAATTCCTAAAAATTCAAAAGTTAAATATGAATATAATCGTAAGACTGGAAAAATTAGTGTAGATAGAATTTTATTTGGTCCTTCTTGTTACCCACAAAACTACGGATTTATTCCTGAAGCATTAGATTGAGATGGTGATGAACTAGATGTGTTAGTAATTGCTGATCAAGAATTTATGCCAGGAGTTAGCGTACCTACAAGAATTTTGGGTGCAATGGAAATGATTGACGGTGGAGAAACTGACACTAAACTTATTGGTGTTATTGATTGTGACCCAAGATTTAAACAATATGATTCTTTAAAATCTTTGCCTCAACATTTATTGTTAGAAATCAAAGACTTCTTTGAAACATACAAAAGACTTCAAAAGAAAGAAGTATTAGTTAAAGGTTTTAAAGAAGTTGATTGAGCTATTAAAGAATACTATGAATGTGTTAAATTAATGGAAAAATACGGTAAAGAAGACAAAGATAAATTTGTTGAATTAATGAAGAAAGAACACCCTGAAAAATATCAAGCTTAATTTAATTCTTTAGTTGTTCTAAAATGTAGCTTTACGTATCGGTTAAGGTATGCCCTTCCAATGCATGAAGCTATTTTTTTAATTTTTGGATCGGTTGAACCGAATGGGACTTGTATTCCCAAGTCTTGACTAATTTTATTCATTTGATTAATAAAAAAAGCACGAGCAATAATGCTTGCAAGAGCAACAGAAATGTATTTACTTTCAGCTTTAGTTTCAAAAATGTTCACTTCTGAAATTGAATTAGGTTTGCAATTTTTATTTAGATATTCATAATATTTGTTTTTGTTAACAAATTGATCCATCACTGTTTTTACATTTTTACCTAGTTTATAAGACTTGTTCTTTTTTAGCAATTTACATGCATCAGATAAAGCGTTATTATGACAAATAGCTTTAATAACATTTGCGTTTTTGCATTTGTCATATAAGATGTTGTACTCTTTTGGTTCAACAGATTTATATCCAACTTCAATTCCGATTTTTTTCTCTCCTTGAAGTTCTGTAACTTTTCTTGTTATTTTAAGTATTTCTTCATTACTCAATTTTTTAGAATCAACTACACCAAGTCTTTTTAATGTTTGTTCATCTTTTTTTGGAACAAAACAAGCAATACAAACAATTCCACCAAAATAATCACCAGTACCTACCTCGTCACAACCTATATATGAAATTTCTCCGTATTGATCATCGATTTCAATAGGTTTTTTAATAGTTAAATACTGTAAGACCTTTTCAACATTTTTACCTTGAACTAAAATTTTCATAGTTTTGTATATAAAAATTTTTGTTTGCAAATATTGTGCAGCAAAAATCATGTGTTCAGTAGTTTTAGGAATTTGATATTTAGATAATTTTGATTTAATAAAATCAAATTGTTTTGGTGTTAATTGTTTAGTAAAGCTTACCATACTATATATAATTATAAAGAATGATTTAACTTAATATGACTAATAAACTTGATCAAATGTTAGATGAAATATTAAATAAAAAGTTTAATAAGAAGATTCATGCAGGATATGATCCTGAAGATGTTGATGAATTTTTTGACTATGTAATTAATTATTTAAAAGAATTAAATACCGAAGAAAATAAATTATTTTCAAATACAAATAATTCTTTAGATGAAATTAAGAAATTAATTTTAGTTATATAT
>CAMWQH010000064.1 GCA_947176435.1 uncultured Mycoplasmataceae bacterium | reverse complement strand
ATTGATTACTAGACTACTATTTTTTACTAATTCTTTTTGTAAAATATCAACTGGATCTAAATTAAGTAATTTATGTGGAGAATTTAATAAGATTGAATCAAAAGTCTCTTTAACTATTTCAGTAGTTGTTGTTAAATAATGTTTTTGAGTTTCTTTATAAAATAATTCATCTGCAATTTCTAATTGACTAATTGTTTCTTGCTTTGTAGATTTTATAGTCTCATCAACAAAAAAAGAATATGGAAAAGTTTGTTTTGAGCATGAAGAAACAAGCAAAAATTGTTTTTCTAACATTCATATTACTACCATATTTTTACCACAAAAAAAGTGATTCTCAGAAAATTTTTTTTGATGAAATATCATTTGAAAGGAGGAAAAAATATGGCAGATAACAAAAAAATCGGAAAAAGCCAAAGAAGTTATTTTGGTTTAGTAATGGGTGTTTCAAGTATTATTGTTTTTGCAATAATGACTTATCTATTATTTTGTTGAACTATTAATGGTAAAGGTATTCTTGTTCACTATATAGATGGTCAATCAGATCATACTGATGTTAGTGGAAATATTGGTCTAGGATTTTGATCAATAAACATTCTTTGACATACTGCTGGTGATGAACTTTTTAATGTTACTCGTGTTTTAAATGGTGCAGGTATATTTACCATAGTACTTTTTGCTTTATACATTATTGCTTCAGGCGTTTATTTATATTTAAACAAGAAGAATACAATTGAAACTAATTTTAACTTTGGTGCTTTAATTTGTGTTACTCTTGGTCTTTGTGCAATTGTTTTCATTATTGGAATGGCTTCATTACCTGATGTAAATGCAATTAGAACATGACTTGGTATGTTAAAAGATGATGATGTACAATCTAACATACCTGATTTAATTCCATTACCATGACTTTGAAACTTAGGATTCAATGCTGTTTCATGAACACAAAGTGGAGGATTCTCAGCTACAGTAACTGCTCATGTTAGTACATTAGCTACTATTGTTATGGCAACTATTATTGGTGCTGAATTTGTTGGTATTTTCCCTGCAATTAAAGGTGTAGTTGAATTTATTAGAAAATAATAATTAAAACTTAACTATTAAAAAACACGCGTGATTAGCGTGTTTTTTATTTCATAGTTAAGAATTATTTTTTTTCTACAGGTTTTTCTTCTGCTGGTTTTTGGAAACTTCTTCCAAATTTTTTGTGAGCGATAAAACCTTGATCAAATTTTTTCTTAGCAACTTCAGGAAGAATTATTTCTTCATCTTTCTTACCAACAACACTTAATGGTTCACCTAAAGCTTCGCATATAGCATCGTTTAAAATGGTAATGATTAAGAAAATTGTTCTAATTGAAGTGGTATTTGCTGGAATTAAGAAGTCAATTACATCAGGATTTGTATTTGTATTTGCAATAGCAACTACAGGAATTCCTAATTTCTTTGCTTCACTAACTGCATTGTGTTCAGCAATTGGATCAGTTACAACGATAGCTTGTGGTAAACTTCTCATAGTTCTAATACCATTTAAGAATTTAGACATTTTTTCTACTTCTTTAGACATGTCTAATTGTTCTTTTTTAGAATAACGTTTAATTTCATCAGACATTTGAAGAGAAATTAAGTTATTTAATTTATCAATAGACTTAGAAATAGTTTTGAAGTTAGTTAGTGTACCACCCAATCATCTTTGGTTAATGTAGAATGATTTACTTCTTGTACATTCATTTTTGATTAAGTTTTTAACATAATCACCACGAGTACCAACAAATAGGATTCTTCCACCTTCTTTAGTAATATCTCTTAAGAAGTTGTAAGCTCTGTCTAAAAAAATGATAGTTTTTAAGATATCAATAATTTGGTTTTTTCCACCTTTACCTGGATAGATAAATGGTCTCATCTTAGGGTTTCATCATTTAGCAGACATACCGATGTGGCATCCTGATTCCATTAATTTAGAAGCTGAAATTAATTTTTTAATTCCTGAGTCCTTATTTGCTTCAAAGAATGCATCGATTTTTGCTTCGATATTTTTATTTACTGTTTGAAAATCTTTTGATGAATTTGCATCAAGTGATTTTTTTTCAGAAGCAACCTTCTTAGTAGATGGTTTTTTTGTTTTCTTAACTTCTGTTTTTGCTTTTTCAGTCGTTTTTACAACTGATTCATCTTTAGTATTTGTCATATAACCTTTCTTTATAAATGTATTTTAATATTGCAATATTAGTCAATTTTTAAATCTGTAAATGCAGCATCAATTGTTGTAGCTCTTCCAAAGAATTCAACTTCAACTGAAGCAGTTCCTTTGTCAAGATCAATGGCTTTAATATCACCACATGTTCCAGCGAAAGGACCAACTGTAATTTGAACGGTGTCACCAATTTTTAAGTTTGTTTCATAAACTTGTTTTGGAGCAACTGTTGGTTGTTCAGGAGAATTTTGTTCAGCTTGTTGAACTTGTTCTTCTTGTTTTCTTTCAGTAACTGCTTCAAATTCTTCAATAGTAATTGGAATAGGCATTGCACCTTTACCACTACTACCAACAAATCCCATAACACCATTAGTGTTACGAATTGTATATCAAATATTTTGGTCCATAATCATGTTGATGAAAATATAACCAGGAAATTTATTTACAACTTTAACTTTAATTCTTTTATATCTACCATCTGGTAAAGTTTCTCACTTAGTTGTTTTGGTGTTCTTCATTGTTTTTGGCAATGATGGATCATCTTTAGAGAAAACATCTTCCTTAATTTTGTTTTCTTTGAAGATCTTAATTTCTTTTACATGATCTTCATAACCAAAATTACGAATTTTTTCCACTAAAGATTCAACTATTGAATCTTCCTTACCACCGATAGCAGTAATAATAAATCATTGTGCTGATGAGTTTTGCATATTAACCTCTATTTTATTAATCCACTAATTTGATCAAAACCTAAGAATATTAAACACAATAAAGCAACAATAATGATTGTAGTAAAAAAATCACGAACAATTCTTGACTTTGATGGTCAAGTAATTCTCTCAAATTCTTTCCCAATGCCGAAGAATCATTTCTTAAATTTATAAGAAAATTTCTTCTTAGGGTCTTTTATCTTTACTTTAGACTTATTGTCTTCAGATGTTACTTTAGATTTATTTTTCATAGTGAATAAGCAATATAAACTAAAAATTATCTAGTTTCCTTATGTAAGGTTGTTTTCTTACATTTTGGGCAATATTTACGTAGTTCTAAACGTTTTTCACTTACTTTATTTCTTTGAATATGGTAATTACGTGAATTACATTCTTCACAGACCAATATTGCTTTAACCTTCATATTTTTAGACATTTAAAAAAGGAGCTTTGGCTCCTTCCAATTAAATGTACTCATATTATATATATGTATTTATAAAAAAGCAAATAATTTTATTAATGAGAAAAATTTCATCTAATTTTCTCAGACAACAACCTAAATTCTTTATATATTTTTCTTTCAGTAGTACCAAACAAAAAAGCAATTGTTTTAGTAGAAAAACCTTTTAATTTCATTTCAAACATTGATTTGTAAAAAGGATCAAAATTATCTTCGATATATTCTAATATTAAAGATAAAAAATCTTGTTTTTCTTCTCATAGGAAAGGTTTGATTGTGGTTTTTAATTTATCTATTAATAAATCATGTTCTTTGTTTTGTTTAATAGTTTTAATAATGTTTTTGATAATTTTAGTTTTAATATTAAGAAACAAAGCTTGGTCAATATTGTATTTATTTTGATTTGTATCAAACCTTTTCAAACAATCAACAAAGGCAATATATAGAATAGAATCTAGTTCTGCAAAAGGAACCTTATTATTAGGAAAATATGTTGAGATTATTCTTATTGCATAAGATCTCATCATATTTAAATTTTTAAAATAAAGTTTATTAGTTATTAAAAAACCTTGTTCTTTCTGAGAGTCAATGATCTCAGAAAGATTAATTTTAAATTTAATCATATCTATTCAGTTAAATTGTTTTTGGTAACAATGTTGTCGATTCTTTTTTCAAGATTTGTCATTCTTACTTCAAGAGTATCCATTCTTTTTTCAAGAACGTCTAATCTATCTATAATGTTTTCTAACATTAAAAGAACACGTTGGTTAAATTGTTCTTGTTTTTCTCAACGTTTATTATTTTGTTCTTCGAATTCCTTAAATCATTGAGGCTTTTGCACAATAATACTAGTTCCTTTAATAGCCATTATATCTGCTATTATTTTACTATCATTAATCTCCTTCTTGATCTCTATAAGAGATCTTTTTGGTTTGCAAAGATTCAATTGTCTTATATTTTCTTTTTTCATAGTAGACATAATCTTACTACAGAATTGCAAAAATAGAGGCACAAGAAAAGTATCTTTTTTGTATTGAAAAAGTTTAATTTATGCATAAAAAAAATGATGGAACTTGTCCATCATTTTTTTAATTAATTTCTAAGACCTAAGTCTTTAATCAATTTACGGTAAGCTTCGATATCTTTCTTTTCTAAGTATCTTAGTAAAGATTTACGTCTAGAAACTTTTTGGAATAACCCTCTTTTTGTTGAGAAATCTTTTGGGTTCTTAACTACGTGTTTAGTAATTTCGTTAATTTCAAGTGTTAATAAAGCAACTTGAGTTTGAATTGAACCAGTATTGATTTCACTTCCACCAAATTTCTTGATAGCTTCTTGTTTATTTTTACTTGTTACTGCCATAATTGTTCTTTTACTTCCTTTCTTTATATGACTATGTGCTATTTACCTAGTAATGAATGGAAGGGTTTCAAAACCAAGTAATAGTATATAGATTATATAT
>CAMWQH010000063.1 GCA_947176435.1 uncultured Mycoplasmataceae bacterium | reverse complement strand
TACACTGTCAGCAAAATGCTTACGCATAAAAACGTGGCCACGACGCAGATCTACACTAACGAAAAAGGTTAACACATTCAATATCGTGCTAACCTTCAATGACTTAGGGCTATGTTAAATTATTGTAATCTTTTATTTTTTTTCTAATAGTATCATTCTTAGCACCTCATCAGGCTGTTTTTCATTAAATGCAAGTTCAAAAATACTCCAATCACATACAATTGAGATTGCAGCAATCTTAACTTTGCCGTCCTCTTCATAGGCGTTGAAAGTCTTTAACATCTTTGAGGCTGTCTCAACTGAAACATCATCGCAGAGTAAAAAGCGTGTTAAGTCTCCATCGTGTTCAACCTTCCATTCTCCACCATTTGAGAAAATTGAAATAAACTCTTTTTTATCAAACGTGTGGATGCTGTATGTATTGGAATCACGTTTGACAATTACATAATACCCCCTAACAGTTTCTTTTACGATGTTGACTATTTTTTTTATCTCGTCTTTATTTTCCATATAATGTGAGCTTTAGACCACAAAGGTAGCAAAAATCAATGAACCATCAAATTAAAAAAGATATTATATAATTAAACCATTTCATATAAAATAAAGATAGCGATATATTAATACCGCTATCAGTTCAATCTATCCAATCAGGATATTTGTAATTAATACCTATCAAATTACACGCTGTTTCATCATCCTTTTCGTCTCCGATGTAAACTATTTCCGTCAATCTATCTTCTAAGTTAAAGTAATTAATTGCGAATTTGATAACCGCAATTTTACGCTTGAGGTTATCCATTGGCATCCCTTGACGGTAGCCAATCACGTTGTTTGGGTCTATTGGTAATTTGAAGTATTTAATGGTTTTCTTAATCGTACCCCCTACATTACCACTTACAATATATACAGCACCTTTTGAAATAGTGCCCTCAATAAACTTAATGGCTTCAGGGTAAATATGGAATTGAGATATTAACTTTTGCTTTTCCTTATAATTACCTTTGCAGTCCTCCGTAACGGAGGTATCTGCAATGGTATAATCAAAATCAATGAAGTAAATCATTTGTTAAGCCTTAAATCTGTCAATTAACTCATTAATTGCATCATAATTTTTTATAAGATAATGTTTGATGTAATGAGTGGGAACGTCAACACCTTCACTATTACAGTATGTAATGCACCAACTAACAAACTCATCAAACATATCGTTAAGGGTTGTAAACTCTTCGGGAGCATCCTCAGCACGACTGACAAAGCCTTCTGCGGCTGTATCAATTAAGTTATTAACTTCCTCTAACTGCTTTTTAATATTATAGTATTCATTACGAGCTGTCATTGCAGCTTTAATTGACTCTTGCGCTTCTGCGCTCATTATAATTCTCTGTTTCATAATGGTTTATTTTAAATTAAACATAATTCTCCCTCTGTCCGTATCATATAACACGGAGTTAAATTATTAAACTTGCAAGTTATTTGGGGAATTTGAAATTAAAATGGAGGTCAACCGTTCACGTGATTAATTGACACTACAGTTTCAATTTCGTAATACAAAGATACTAGTAATTTTTGAAATATACAAATAATTTAACTATTATTGGCTTTTATATTTCAAATTAAATACATTAAAATGAATTCATTTTAATTTTTTGCATAAACAACTGAACTACAACGGACTATGTATATTTGCAGAAAAATAGCAATTGTTTCTATTTTACATCTGTTAACAAACGCTCTAAATGAGCGTCTGAAAAAGTTGAAAAAATGCCGTGTGTGTGAAGTAATGAGGGGGTGAGGTTGCAGCGCACTGGAGGGCATTTTAATTCCCCCACCCCTATATATATTAATATAGGTGTAGAAGGATTCTACAACATAGACTCAAGCCAATCATTAATAAAAGAATTCTTTGATAGTCCTTTAGCCTTAGACATAGTTTCAAGTGCTGCCATCGCTTTTGGTGTTATCCTACATGTAATTGTATGGCTGCGCTGCTCTTCACCAATCTTTTTACGACCTGCGCCTTGCCTTGCTCCACCTCTTTGTTTTTTGTCTGTTGTTTCCATTGTTGATTAAATTTGTTATATTTGTGCTGTCATTAGGAAAAAAGCCAAATGAGTGGGAGTTTCACCCACTCTGTAAGTTGTCTTAGAACTTCCATTCTAATTTAATTGTCAACTTACCGATTTTGAAAACAATTTGGATGCTCGCTTTCATAATCATTTGGCTTTTAAGGTGAACCTCTTGCTTTTTCGGTGAAGAGGCTTAACCTTATCATCAACTCCTTGATGACATTACAAAGGTAGTAATTAATTTTGAATTTGCAAAACAATTTCAAATAAAATTGCTACCTTTTTTATTATTTCTGATAAAAAAAATAATACTGCTTACCATATAGATAAACAGTATTAAAAAGTAGTGATAGTAAAAATTATTTCTTATTGCTCAGCTCTGTTTTGGCTTTTGTAAGCTCTTGAATCTTTTCATCAATAGACTTAATAATTGCATCTTTTCTATTTTCTACTAACTGAATAGCACCGTTAAGTTGCTTCAACACCGTAGTATATGAATCTAAATCCTTCACAGTGGCATTAATATAACTTCTGATACTGGTTTGAATCTGAGTCCATTCCGTAGGGTTATTAATGTTTTTGTCTTTGTTCAGTTTATTCATCAATTCAGATTTGGATAACAAAATATTGTTTTCTTTATCAAATAGCTGCATCCTGCCTCTTAATGTTTTCAGCTTGTTTAATGCTTCTTCTGCTTCTGAATGATTGCCGTTGTAATACTCAGTAATCAACTTGTTTTGCTGTTCTTCTGTTAGTTTCATAAAAATATTAATTTAAATGGTTAATTAAATTGTTGCTGCAAATATATTAAAATTACTCTGAATTATCCAAATTGTTTGAAGTATTTTTATTGTTGATGTATTCTTTAATCTCTTCTGATTTGCTTTTAATGTACAATCCAACGCCAAATATTGCTCCTGAGTATGTAAGTGTTTGTGCAAGCACCCATAAAACAGAATCATGTATTTCACCTAAAGGGTGTACTATAAAACCCATTATTGTTAATATAATTCCAAATATAAAAGATAAACAGGAAACAATATAACTAATAATCTCTTTGGTTTGTTTATTCCATTTCATATATATCAAATTAATTTGCATTATTCAAAAACCATTCCATTTATAATTTCATCAATTATTATTATAAATTCAGATACATATTTTCTACTACAATTATATGACATTGTTTCGCTATTGTTGTAATTAGAATAATTAATATTCCCTATATATTCATTGTCTGCAGATATTGAGATGTTGAAATTATAATTATTTTCATCATTAATTGTACACAATCCGTTACCTATGTACTTATCATTTTTAAATGCTACTGCATAGCTGCTGTTTTGTTTTTTAAATTCTACCATATTATTAAATATTATATTGTTATTTTATATCAATCTCTGTTATCACGATTATTATATGAAATGGCAACGAATAAATCTAATGGCTTGTTTTTGTAGTCATTTAAGTTTATTCTCCAAAATAACTCTACCTGCTTCAATCCATCTTCAACATTAATGGTTGTTGCATTTGAATAATAGTTTAGATTGCCATATTCATTGGGTATAATCATCCCCATTTCTATTATTTTTTCTGTATCATCTAAATATATAACTTCGCTTGTCAACCACCATCCTGTACCTATATAAGCATCATCACTTCCCCTATTAATAGAATCTTGTAGTTCATTATAAAGATTGCAATTATTTAAGTTATTAGTCAATTCAAATCCTGTTGAATACATAGCAACAGTTGTATTCTTTTCTATAACTGTATTGAAGTTATTTGAATCGTCCAATATGTATGCTTGTAAATACACTCTGTCTTTGGGCTTCTTGATTTTTACATTAGTGGCAAATGGTTTGATTGTGGGTGTTTGAGGCAATAAATTCAGTGTGTAATTATTTTTAATTATTCTGCCTGCTGTTTTATAATAATCAGAAATTTCAGGCGTCACTATGCCAAATATAATGCAGGTGTACTTAGTTATATCAACTGAAATCATATCATAAAAAACATATTTATCATAACAGATATTATATATGTTAATTTTGTTGTCATATAAATTTTTTCTTGCAATCCTATATATTTTTGTATCATTACCATATTTAGCTAAAAGTATAATATCATAGTAATAATAGTGGTTTTGGTGGTCGTATATGTTATTTAAGTGTTCTTCTCTATGCGCTAAATAACTTAAAAGTGCCAAATTGTTTTCGTGCTTATATGTTATGTTTATACTATCACCACTTTTATCTGGATCTATTGTGGTATTATTGTATTGTGACAAATTAAATGTAAGTGGGTATTCATCAGTTGAGTAACTTCTAAAATCCCCCAACCTATAAGGCTCTTCATTTCCTCCTTTTGGTGCTGTATATTCTGCATAAGTATCAGAAGGAAATATATCACCTAATTTGTATTGTTTTAATTTTGTGTTTTTCAAGTATGTCATATAAAAATTTTTATCAGTTAAATCCAAAGATGTTGTTTGTGGGTATGGTTTGTAGACAGAGTAAACATTTATTTTATTATGAGTATTTCTGCACAAATAACTAACCCTATTATCTGCAACACCTAATGCGTTTTTAACATCAGTAATTGATATATCATTATTTGCTAATTTCATTTTTATCTTTCAGCTCTTTTATTTCTTTATTTAAATTATCCACTTCTGTTCTTAATTCATTTAGTTGTGCTGCCAATACAGCAATTAATCCATTATAGTTAAGAGATAAATAATTATTATCATCAGTATTTGATTCTTCTACTAATTCAGGATATAATTTTTGGACTTCTTGTGCATTAAATGAAAATATGTCTGTCGGGGGGGGCCCTGTAGG
>CAMWQH010000062.1 GCA_947176435.1 uncultured Mycoplasmataceae bacterium | reverse complement strand
ATATTTCAGAATATCAAAGAGCTTTTGATTTAATTTTTAAAACAAAAAAACACATTCTTTCTGAAAAAGAAGAAAAACTATTAACTAAAGTTTCAAGAATAAATGGCGGATTTGAACGAATTTTCGATACATTAACTGATTCAGATATTAAATTCGATGATGCAACCGATTCAAAAGGCAAAAAAATTCCATTAAAAACTGTTGCTGATGTATCTAAATATTTAAAAAACAAAGACCGTCAATTAAGAAAAACGACATGGATCAATTTTAATCATGCATTTAATAAATTTGAATCCACCCTTACTCAAACTTTATATTACAACTACCTAATGTTAAATACAAATTCAAAATTACGTAATTATAAAGATTACATCGATGCCGCTGCAGATGCAGATGAAGTAGATGAGAAATTAATTTTACATATTTATAAAATGATTGAGAAATTTAAACCTTCGATTGATAACTATTCAAAAAAATTTAATAAATTGCTTAAAAAACAATTAAATATTTCCAAATTAGAACCATGAGATAAATCGGTTGATTTAACAAAAAAAGAAGTAAAAGTAACAATTGAACAAACAAAAAAAATAGTTTTAGAAGCGCTTAAACCACTTGGTAAAGATTATTTATCAAACATTAAGAAAGCATTTAATGAAAATTGAATTTCTTGATTACCAAAGTCTTCAAAACAAACTGGAGCTTATTCAATAGGTGGTACAAAAGGATTAGACAAATACTATATATCAATGAACTTTGATGAAACGTTTAGATCAGTAAGTACTATTGCGCATGAATTGGGGCACTCTATGCACTCTCTTTACTTTAACAAAAAACAAAAAGTATATGCAGATTGTGCAATATTCTATGCTGAAATTTCTTCTATAGTGAATGAAACGTTATTATCTTTATATTTAATAGATAAATATAAAAAAGATAAAGAAATGACAAGAATGATTCTGGATGAATTTATTTCGAATTTCTTTGCCACAACAACTAGACAAATTATTTTTTCAAACTTTGAATATGTAGCAAACCAATATGTAAATCAGGCAAAGCCATTTACAAAAGAATCACTTAGAAAACTATATATTGATATGATCAAAAAATATCAAGGTGTATCTAAAGAAATGGAAAAGAAAATCAATTCAACCACTCCTTACACATATATACCTTCAACAATTTTTAGGATTGGACATTTTTATGTAGGAAATTTTTATGTATATAAATATGCTATTGGTCAAATAGTTGCTATTGATGTAGCTAATAAAATTTACAATGGCGACAAACAAATGCTAAAAAGATATTTTGATTTTTTATCGAGTGGATGTTCTAAATCTCCATTGGATACTATCAAAATATTAGGTATAGATTTACGTAGTGAAAAACCCTACAATGAATCTAAAAAATTCATTGATAAAATAATCAAGAAATTTAATTAGTGTTTAATCAAGAGAGAAACAATTACTGAAATAATTACTGAAAAGGTTGGTGTAATAATTGCGACTGCCAAAATTTTATAAAAATCTTTTCTAGCGCTCTTTTTTTCAATTAAAAATTTTAAAGCTGTTAACATATTTACAACATCAATAGATGGCTGAATCATTTTAGAATCTAGTAGCAATTTTGTATTTAAGTACATTGTATTCAAAACAGATAATTTTTTATCTTTATGTTTTTCAATGAACTTATTAATTTCTTCAGAAAAGTTATCCTTTCCACTAAATAAATTTTTAATTGTTTTAGGAATATATTTATTATTTTTCATAACACAAATATTATAGAACTAGAAAAAATCATTCCATTATGGAATGATTAATCTATTATTTTCTAAACACTGATTCTTTTTGTTTTTCTCAAATCAATGCTTGGTTGTAATTTTTGTCTGTTAATTTAATTAATAATTCATTCAAGATAGGAACAATTATTAAAATTCCACACATTGTTCAGAATCATATTGCAGCTTGTGCATATGTTAATGTAACTTTGTTATCAATAAACAATCCTCATGCTTCAAATTGCTTATTTGCATTGATTGCAATGTTACCACAGAATTGTCAAATTAGACCATATTCAAAAATAAAGAAACAACCAAACGAACCAATTACAGCTGCCGGAATTTGTCCTTTTTGCTTAATAACTTCGGGAGCGTGTCCGTTGTATCTATTAAGAATAGATGCAGCTGATAGTATAGCATAAATTCCAAAAAAAGCTAATACAATAAAATTAGAAACACCATCGAAAATTTGGTCTGTATTCATCACTCCTGAAGGAATACCAAAAATAATTGTATAGAATGCTGTAACAAAACTTAATAATATAAACCCTTTCATCAAGAATTTACCATTAGCAATTTTTTTCATTCATTTGCTTCCTACAATAATTTCTTCTTCAACTGCTGAATCAAATGATCTAATAGCACCCATAGTCATTGAGTTTAACACACCAAAAATTGAAATAAAAATAAAAATTGAAATAATATAGTGAAATGCTGTTTTTGCAGTCACGTTGGTTGCAAATATAAAATCAAATACAGCATAAGCACTACCACAACCAACACAAATTTGTCCAATTGTTACTAATAAGTAAAGAATACCGGCAACAATCATAGAAACAACAATTGATAATGGAATATTTTTGTTGGGGTTTTTCATTTCTCCCGCAATGTTACCAATGATTAAAAATGAATCAAACGCAAAGAAAATTGCTGGTAACGAATCTAACATTCCAGTGAAACTAAATTTACCAGAATATTCAGTGCCATCAATTGTTGTAATGCTATCATTAGCAAATAAATTCTGATCTTTATTAATACATCCAAAAATAATACCAGTTAAAATTACTAATCCTAATGGAATAAACTTTAGAATGGTTGTTACATTAGAAGTTTTTTGCAATCCCCTTGAACAAAACAAGTTCAATGTAGCAAAAACAAATATACCAGCTAATGCAACAAATATGACATACCACATGGTATTGGTACCACAATTGATCTTATTACCTTGAGAGAAACAATTAAAAATTGCTTCAGAGAAGAAAATAGCATCTACTAATACATAAATTCCATAGTATAGTAATGGTAGTAAAATTTTTACTAATCTACCTGAACGGTATCCAATCAATCTTTCGTATCATCCTGCTAAACCAGAGTTCGCTGATTTAGTTTTACATGTAACAATTTCTCCAAATGA
Organism: uncultured Mycoplasmataceae bacterium; assembly: GCA_947176435.1. GTDB lineage: Bacteria > Bacillota_I > Bacilli_A > Mycoplasmatales > Mycoplasmoidaceae > Malacoplasma_A. The sequence continues at coordinate 1,779 of CAMWQH010000062.1, read as the reverse complement.
ATAAGCAATTGCTAATGCAACAACAAAAGCAATAATTCATGAGAACAAAACACCTCATGGATTACCATTGTTGTTTTTAAAAATGTTACCATTTTTAAAGAAAATACCAACACCTACTGTACTACCAATAATGATAGATACTGCACCAAATAATCCTATTGATGCAGCAGTTTTTTTTGAAACTCCAGGCTCAGTACTAACTTGTTTATTAGTTTTATTGAAACCCATATAAATTATTTTTTATATGCGATTGCTTCAATTTCAACTAAAACATCTTTTGGAAGTCTAGCAACTTCAACGCAACTTCTTGCTGGCTTGTGATTAGAAAAGTATTGTCCGTATACTTCATTAACTTTTGCAAAATCGTTCATATCTTTTAAAAAGATACCACAACGAACAACATCATTTAATGAACATCCAGCCGCTTCTAAAATGGCTTTAACGTTTTCCAATGATTGTTTAGTTTGATCTTTAATATCTTCACTAACTTTAGTCATTGTTGAAGGTACAAATGGAATTTGTCCTGAAACAAAAACCATGTTTCCTGCTTCAATAGCTTGAACGTATGGTCCAACTGCTGCAGGGGCATTATCTGTATGAATTACTTTCATTATTTTTTCTCCTTATAATATTAAACTTATAAATATTATAGAGAATATATTTTATTTATAAAAACTAAAAATATTTTATCATATTTATATGTCTATGATTCCCATAGTTTATGCTTCTGATAATAACGGTATTAACCAAATTACCGTTTCAGTTTATTCTTTACTTAAAAACAAAAAACCAGAAACTAACTATGAGATTTATGTTTTTAATAAAGAATTTGCTGAAGCAAGTCAAATTGATCTTGAAACTATAGTTAATTCATTTCCGGGATCAATTATTAAATTTATTGATTGTAAAGAATACGAACAAAGATTTGATCTTTCTGGAATCGAAATGAGAGATAAAGGTTTAAGAAATATTAAATGACCTTCTCCTACTTATTACAGATTATTAGTTCCATTAATACTTAAAGATAAAGAAAGAGCGATTTATTTAGACATTGATACCCTTGTTTTATCTGACTTATCAGAATTATTTAAACAAGAATTTAATGAGTATGCTGCTGGAGTGATTAACCATCCGGTTGCTGGATGAATTAAATGAATGAATGAGTGTATTTGTAATAATACTATGGAAGATAGATGAATATACAAACATTTTAATAGTGGAACTACAGAATATGACAACTATATTCAGGCGGGAATGTTTCTATTCAATATTCCTATGTGAAAAAATATTGACTTTGATAATCTGTTTGCTTTAGCACATGAAAAAAACTTTAATGATGAAGATTTAATTAATTATTCTTTTAAGGGAAAATTGCATGTACTACCAAATAAATACAATTATTGTGTGCATTTTGTAAATGATATTAATTACAAAAATTTCCAAGAATATTTCGGTAAACCAATAGAAAAATTTAATGAAGAATTGAATCAAGCGCAAATTATTCACTTTTCAGCTCGAGGAATTAAACCTGACTATATTGTTAATCAATCAACAATATATTTAATGAGTGAAACTGGTGATTTTGATAAGTTTATGAATTTGCTTGAAGATTATGAAATGTTTTCAATGATATATAACATGAAAAAAAGCCCTCAATATGCTCAAAGAATGAAACTTTTAGCTAATACATATCAAGAAATCATTCAACAATCATCAAAATCTGGAGTTTATAAAAAATTATTTAGAAAATGATTTGAATATGCCTATGAAATATTAAAT
>CAMWQH010000061.1 GCA_947176435.1 uncultured Mycoplasmataceae bacterium | reverse complement strand
AATAAGGACAATGCAATAAATCTTGTTTACAAGAATTATTAATTGCTAGAGCATTTAATAAAACGTTGCTTTCTGGAAAACTCATATAGAAAAAACCAAGAATTAAGTAAATAAGGAAAATAGCGACGTTCGCACCAGAACAAATTCCCACACCTATTTTTGAACCTTTTTTGAACAAACAACAAATTAATCACATTACGAATAGTAATGACATCAACAAAGATAAAGTAACAATGTTGTATTCATTACATGTTCAAATGTTTTTCATTGAATAATCACTGAAATTAAAATCATAGATTGTTCATCCGCTTATGTGAGTAGTTAAAGCATCACAAAGTGTTAAAGCAAAAATAGAGAATAAGCAACTTCCAATAATTGTTTGGTAAGTGGCGTCATAATTTTTAATCTTACATAGTAAGATAATTGAAATCAATTCAGGAATAGATGTAGGTATACCTAATAAAAGTGCTGCACCAAAGCTACCTTTTTCAGAACCAAATCACATATCAATTAATGATTCATCAACAAAAGACAACCCAACACTAATTCCAATAATACCAACTGATAAAGAACAAAAAATGATTACAGCGAATCTCATGTTAATTTTGTTTAATCATTTAGGAAGCTTTACTGAATTAGTAGAAGTTTCACTTTTATTCTCAATAAATGTTGAATAAATAAACATTCCTAAATAAATTAGCATTATGAATAATGACATCAAATTAAATCCAGAATGATCTGTTTCACTTCCTAGTTGAACTCCATGTGCTGTAAAATATACTTGCATATCTCAAGGTGCTATTGTAGCATATGCTAATAATGCATAACAAAGTATTAGAGCACAAATATTGATAATATTTGATAATAGAACTTTTTTCTTATTAAAATTTTTAATAAAAATAAGTGTTACAATCCCAAGCGAAAACAAGATGAACATATTTCCGCCAAGAAGATTACTAAATATTGAGTCAGAATTTGATCCTACATTGTAGCAAGATAAAAGACTAGTAATAAATTCAGGAAAAGAATTTATTGTTGAAAATACAATTCCCGATAAGAAGGCAGCTGAAAATTTAGTATTTTTTTCAAAATAGTCGATTAAATATGCAAGTGTTATTGAAACAAAAACAATTGCTGCTACAATTAGAAAGAATGCAAAAATTAAAGCTACTTGTTGCATATTAATTAAATAATATTATAAATACTTAAAAAGTATTTCTAAACATTATTTTATAACTCATATTTTTTCTTATAAAAACATTCAAATTATAAATCTAACACAAAAAAATGCACGTGTGAGTGCATTTTTCTATTTATTGTTATTTGGGTTGTTTTGATTTGCAAACGCTTGTGCTGCTTGTTCAAAAGCATCAAGTTTAGATTTCAATTCATCCCATTTTTCTTCTTTTAGAAGTTGTTTTAATTCATCAATTTGCTTTTGTGCTTGTTGTTTTTGTTCTTCAGGCATACTTGCAGCTTTTGGATCTTTTAAACCATTTTCCATCATTGAAATGAATGATTCTGCACGATATTTTGTATCAGCTTTTTCTTTTGTTTTAGTATCAGCTTCTTTATTATCTTCAGCTTCTTTAACCATACGGTTAATTTCTTCTTCTGACAAGTTAGTAGATCCCTTAATAGTAATTGTGTTCTCTTTATTTGTTTTTAAATCTTTAGCAGTAACACTCATAATACCATTAGCATCTATGTTGAAAGTAATTTCAATTTGAGGTACTCCACGAGGAGCTGGTTCAATTCCACTTAAACTAAACATACCTAATGATTTATTGTCTTTTGCCATTGGACGTTCACCTTGAACTACGTGAACATCAACTGCTGGTTGGTTATCTGCTGCTGTTGAGAAGATTTGAGATTTTGATACTGGAATAGTTGTATTTCTTTTAATTAACGGAGTAGCAACACCGCCCATAGTTTCAATAGATAATGTTAATGGAGTAACATCAAGCAATAAAATGTTATCAACATCACCAGTTAACACACCACCTTGAATTGCTGCACCCATAGCAACAACTTCATCTGGATTGATTGTTTTATTAGGAGTTTTACCTGTTAGTTTTTTAACTAATGCTTCAACTGCAGGCATTCTTGATGAACCACCAACTAATAAAACTTGATCAATTTTATCTTTAGATAATTTAGACTCTTTAATTGCGTCTTCAACCGGAGCAATTGTACGATCTAATAAATCTTTTGTTAAAGATTCAAATTTTGCTCTTGATAAAGTTTTTTCGATGTTTAATGGTCCTTCTGCTGTCATTGATATATATGGTAATAAAATTTGAGTTTCTTTTTGACCAGATAAATCAATCTTAGCTTTTTCTGCAGCTTCTTTTAATCTTTGCATTGCCATTTTATCTTTAGATAAATCAACACCGTTTTCAGACTTAATTTCAGCTAACAATCAATCAATAATTTTTTGGTCTCAGTCATCACCACCTAAGTTGTTATCGCCACTTGTAGCTAATACTTCAAATGAACCATCAGCCATATCAAGAACAGATACATCGAATGTACCACCACCTAAGTCATAAACTAGAATTTTTTGTTCTTTATCAGTTTTATCAGCACCATATGCTAATGCTGCTGCTGTTGGTTCATTGATGATACGTTCAACTTGTAATCCCGCAATTTTACCAGCATTTTTAGTTGCAGTTCTTTGTGCATCGTTAAAATAAGCAGGAACAGTAATAACTGCCTTAGACACTTTATGTCCAATCTTTTGCTCTGCATAGTCTTTTATGTAAGAAAGGATTTTTGCTGAAATTTCTTCAGGCGTAAACATCTTATCACCTAATTTAACTTTTTCATTAGTTCCGATCTTTCTTTTGATTGAAGCAACAGTATTAGTATTTGTAATCATTTGTCTTTTTGCCGCTTCACCAACAATGAATTCATTGTTTTTAAAAGAAACAACTGAAGGTACAGTTCTTTTACCTTCTGGTGTTTCTAATACTCTTGGTTTGTCACCATCTAGTATAGAAACACATGAATTAGTTGTTCCTAAGTCAATTCCTAAAATTACTTCTTTAGCCATAATATTTTCTCCTTAATTTTTAAATTACATAAACATTATAACATAAAATTAGCACTTGTCAAGTATGAGTGCTAAAAAGTTACAAATTTAAAATTTTGTATAATATTAACATAGGAGTAAATATGAAAAATAAAATATTTAAATTATTAACATTATTTGCAGCAACTGGAGCGTTTTTACCAACTATTGCAATCTCATCTACTAGTTGTAGTTGTTCACCAAATAACGATTATATAGAATTTAAAAGTTTGTCTGAATTTTTAAATTATGATTTTAATAATTGACAATATAAAATGGGAGTGAGTTGCCATAAAGACTATACAGAAAATGGTAAATATGAAAACGAAAATGATCCTGAATATATTAAAAATATCACCGATGATTTGAAATTAGAAGAAAGTTATTTAAAATATTTTTTATGTCAATTTGTATTTGGTTATAGGGAAATAGTAATCGCTAATGCTTTAGGTTCCATAGCCCGTAATTACAATCGTGAAGAAATATATGATTTCTTTAAAAGTGGATCTGTTAATAAATTTAGATTAAAATTTACTTTTCCTAAAAACATTAAATGAGAAACAAAAACAATTAATGACAGTGACTATGATGTTGTTTCGTTTTCTTCTTTTTCTTCAAATTTAATTGTGGATGATTATTCATATGACATTTTTTTTGATGATTATGCACAAATTTATTTTTCACTTTTTGGAAGAAATAGTTATTTCTTTAAAGAAGATGTCTTATATACTTCTATTAAAACTGTTAACGGTCAATCTTCTTTCCATAGAATAGTTAATGGTACACAATATGATTCTAGTTATATTGATTTCTGCACTATATATACACCTAACTCTGATAAGATTTTTAATTTATATTCAGATTCAATATTTGCTTAACTTTTAAAAATATTAATTTTTAATTATTAACACTAGAAAAACAACAATTTCTTAATAAAAATATAAAAATATAACTTATACTATTTTTATATATAAAAATAAGGAGAGAAAAAATGGCTAAGAAAATGGCTAAGAAAGCTACAAAAAAAGCTCCAGCTAAGAAAGTTGCAAAGAAAACATGCAAATGTGGTTCTAAATGCAAATACGGCGCTAAGAAAGCTTCTACAAAGAAAACATGTAAATGTGGTTCTAAATCTAAAAAAGTAGCTAAGAAACCTGCAAAGAAAGCTAAGAAAACTTCAAAGAGAAGATAATTGCTTTGCAAAAATAAAAAGTGGTCCAAGTGGCCACCTTTTTTATTTATTAGTTGTACCATTTATTCAATTGTAATTAATTCAAGTTGATTCAGTCATGTAATTATTTGTGATTTGAAATATTGAATTAGGAAAAATATTAGACCTAATAATTCCAAATATTTTTGAATCATCTGTGTATGAAGGAAAAAACGGTCTTCAATGATATTGAATATTTGTTCCTTCTGACGCTTTGTAATATTCTTCTCAATTTTCTGGAGTTTTATCTTTTGAAGGATCTTTACTTAAAGATAAAAAATTATTTTCTTGAAATTCTCCTATATATGATATAGTAGTCCCGGATTGAATAGGATTAGTTGTAGAAGAAGCAGAATAATTCTTTTTATAAGTAACATCTAGCATTGCCGAGAAAATAATTTTATATCCTGATTCTTCATTTGAAGAATAAGGTTCTACCTTGTTAATAGAAGAATAAACAAAAGAAAAATTAACGATATTATTATTGTATAAATCAATTAAAGATTCATTATCTTTTGTGAATTTACGGTCACCTAATTCATAACCTTTTATGTTTATAAAATGAAATGTATCATAAAGCATTTCTTTTAAAATGTTATTTGTGTCAGAAACAAAACATTTATTTTTAACATCATTTAAAAAATGATGACACGGATTGCTTTCATATTCAATAGTATATAAACCAAAATCATTTGGTTTTTTATATAAATT
>CAMWQH010000060.1 GCA_947176435.1 uncultured Mycoplasmataceae bacterium | reverse complement strand
CTATAATGATGTTTAGACAGGAAAAAATTATAATATATAAATATAAAATAGTAAAATATTACATAAGTTTATGTCTTGTAATCTTAAAAAAAATAAATTAAAAAAGATTTTTGCTTTTCTAGGTTTTGCACCATTATTAACTAGTTGTTTTTTTTTCACATCATGTGGTAATTCAAATAATATTAATTTATCAAATATAGTAATTCCTGAATCTGAAAGTGTTTCTAAAGATAATTTTGCAATTTTTAATGCATATGATCCTTCAGAAGTCACAATGTCAGAAATTTTACAGATAAACAAAGACAATTATGTTCAAAAAATAATTTCTGATAACATTAAAAAAATTGATAATAATTTTTCTTTCAAAGACATCAACATATCTAATTCTGCTAAAAACACTACATATCAAGATGGTAAGGAACAATATATCGATTATTCATTTGATTCATATAAAAAAACATTTAACCAATGTGAAATATATGTTAAGTCTAATTGCTCAAAATATTTTGGTGAATTTTCATTTAAAATTAATGTTTGTGCTACTGATAGACAATGCATTTATAAAGATGAAAATTTTTCAGATGATTATCCATCTGAATTATTTTGTTTTTATACAACATTAGATTTAAAATTGTATAACCATAATTCTAAAACATGAGTTGATGAAGAGATGCTTAAGAATAATTTTCTGTCTTCAATTTCAACCGATAAAAATCAAGTTTTTCAATTGTCATGTATTAGTTGCTATAGGAAAATTTTTCCTTGTTTAAGAGATGATGATATATCTATTGATGTTTCAAAAAAAATAGATTTAGAGATTGATTCCTATAATTTAGAGGATTCTTCAATTACATGTGATATATCAATGTATACTAAAGTTAATACAAATTCTGATAATCAAAATTCATTATTAACTTTTAATTATGATGAAGCGAGATGCAAAATTAAGACTACTTTTATTTCCAAAAGGTTCGATATTTCTAATATTTCAGATGATTTTCGTAGCACATTAAACGATGTATTCCCTAGCACAAAAACAGTTGATTCAAACGAAATTATTCCATGGGTAAATATCAACAGTGTTCCGGCTAGTTATATTAGACAGTACATATATGACAGACTAAGTAATAAATTTTTAACATTGTTAGAAGCTAAATATACACCTTTTGCATATTCAATAAGTGGCGAAGATTATACTCCTTATCTATCATATTTTAATTTTGATGTTATTCCGGCTAATACTCAAATCAAAGATAAATATGATTTATCAAAACCTGTGTTATTTAAAATTCAAATAATACCTCTTTTGGGTAGTTTATTTTACGGCTCAATTGGTTTAAGTTCTAGCGTGTCTGATGCAATGCTTATTCAATTAAAATCTGTTAATTATTCTGTGAGTTTAAATCAATTATCTGTTCAACAAGACAGTATATTTTCATTATTTTCAGTTCCTGGTGAATCAGCTAATAAAGTCCCAAAAGAGAGACTATTAAGTTTATTAGATAATAATTCTGAATTGTCTGTTATTTTAGAAAATAAGATATCAAGTTTGCTAGAAACTGATTATCGACCAAAAAGAGATGATAAAAAAATTTCTTTAGATTATGATTATTCTCTTTCAATAGAAAATTATTCATCATTTAATAATTACATTGATTTTTCTAAAACTGTTTGTGTTTCTATAAAAATAGAAGCAAATAGTTCATCAATATATTTAAGAGATTCTAAAATTTTAAATTTTTGAATTAAATATAGTACGCAAAAATACAATTTAACTGATACAAGAATTAATTTACCTTCTTCTAATGTTTACAATTTTTATGCATTTAAAGTTGATCAATGTTCTAAAACTGAAGTAAAATCTCTTGAAAAAACAAAAAAATTATATGATGACATATTAAATCAATTATTAACTACTTTTTTTTGCGAAGGCTTTCCTATAAGCCTATTATCTAGTAAAAATGAATTTGATATTTCTATTTTAGATTTTACAGAGACAGATTTTTCAACTATTAAAAAATTGGATGTTCAAATATCTGCATCTATTAATTCTTCGTTTTTTTCTGGAACATCTAACACATTTGCTATTAATGTACTAGCATTTGAATCTATATTTGATCTTTCAAACGTTTTAATTTCCTCACCAATTACTGTTAATATTTTCACACTTGGTGATACAAATTACAAATTAACAGATGAATTAATTAAAAACCTCAATATAAGTAATCTAAACAATAAGATGTTTCAACAGCCTGTTTCAATTATCGAAGCTGCTGTTTCTGATGTTTGCTCAGCGGCAAGTTTAAATGAAGACTATGAAATTCAACTTCCACTTTCCACTCAAGATACTTATGATTCTACACATCCTTTAGTTGAAGGAAAATTGATTTCAAAAAACACTTCAAAAGTTGTAGGGGAATCAAAAATCAATTTTAAAATAAATATTGTTCAATATGAACAAATTGAAAACACTCAATATGTTGGGTCTTTTAATATGTTTCAAAATTCTTCTTATACCGCATCTGCAAATATGTTTGATAAGTCAAACCAAAAAGGCGTACCAGATAATTGGCGTGATAATGAAATAAATTTAAATTTTACTTTAGATAATGATGTATATCAATATTTAACTTTTTCTTATGATTCCCACGGATTATATGAATTAAAAGATTGAGTTTCGGGAGATGATTCAACATGCTATACTCTTAAACAATTAACTGAAATGGGAATAATAATACAATCTCAATTACCGACTGATTATTCACCAACGTATATGTTTTTGACCATTACTCAACAATTGAATCCTAATCTTACTGTTAATTTTAAAACTTTAAATAAAACTAAAAACAATTCTTTTGATTTCAACATGTATAACAAATATGATCTGCAAACAGAATCATTCGATAATATCGATAGTATCAAGATCTCTAATAAAATTAAACCATTTAGCGAGTATCACACACACACATGAGAGGGAAATATAAGACTTTCTAACTATGGAAAATCAATATTGTTTGTAAAATATCCAGATAGTACCGGACAACAAAGGCTTCATATAATATTTTCTGACTCAGAATCGTGTAAAAATGATATATATTTAACAAATATTGAAAATTATCAGTATGGAACTAAAAAATATTCAGAGTTTCAAACACCGATGGTTGTGGAGAAATATAAAACAATTATTGAATAAAATTGATTAATAATCACGCTTATGCAGTTGTTATTTTTTCTAAATCTATTGGCAATAGAAGTCTGTCGAATCCAGTTCTAGGAAAAACAAGATATGGATAACAAATCTTGACCGTTAAATAATATCAACTCGCTAAAAATGCGAGTTTTTTTATTCCAAATAAAACATATAAATATAATTTCATATATGTTGTCTAAAAGTGAATTAAGACAAAAGAAATTATTTTTAGATAGTCCAATATTAAAAACTATATTGGTGGTAGCTTTACCATCTATAGTTGTTGCATTAATGTCTAGTTTGTATGCTTTTGTTGATCAATTAATGATGGTTAAATTTATCCCTAGTGTTTTATCGAACAATCAAATGTTTGGGAATAATTACAATGAATATATCAATATTCAAAATCAATTTAGTGATCAAATATCATTAATTAATGTAACTTCGGTTGTCCGAACTGCAATTGCATATAGTGCCCCAATAACAGTTGTCATTAACGCTGCAAGTTTATTAATTGCTAATGGTACTGCTGTTAATTTTTCAAGATCAAGTGGTTCAACTAACAAAGATCTAACAAGAAGAAGTTGAGCTCTTGGTTTTTATATGAATTTGTTGTTTTCAGTAGTAATAACTATTCTTCTTCTTTCATTAATTGAAGTATGAATGAAATTTGAATCTGGTAATTCTTTACAAGATTCAATTAACAATTTACCAAAAAAATTAACTGATCAACAATTAGAAATAGTTAAGTCAGTTTATGCTACTGCTTTTGAACAAACTCATAAATTCGCTATTCAATATTCTTATATTATTTCTGCTGGTACTATTTTCTCAATGTACACATCTTTTTTATCTTTATTAATAATTTCTGAAGGAAAACAAATTATTGTTACTTGTGGGGCAATCGTTTGTAACTTAATAAATATATTGTTAGATTGAGTATTTATTTATTTTGGTAAATTGGCAATGATTGGTGGAGCAATTGCTACAGTAATTGGGTGAGGACTAAATACAGGTATATATTTCTTGTACTTGTATTATTTGGAAAGCAAAGATTTAACTCAAATCCATTATCAAGATTTGAAATCAATTTGTTATTCAAATCAATTGTCATGATCAATCTTTTCAAGCGGATTACCATCTTTATTTAGAAATGTGTCTATTGCAATTGCAGCAACATTTCAATTGGGGTTGCTTGGTGCAATTACTGGAAGCCTTGGTGGTGGATTAACAAATAGCGCATTCCAAGATATATATGGAGCAGTAAATCCTATATTTAACTTATTTTTTACAGCAGAATTAGGAATTATTCAAGGCTCAAGAATAGTTTGCTCATACACTTATGGAGCAAAGAATCTGAAAAGATTTAAAATAACATATTGGTATGCAATGGGAATTGGTTTTATTTACGGATGAATAATGGTTGTTTTGTTATATTTTGCTTTAGCAGCACCATTGTTATCAATATTTAACATTACAAAGTCAATCGATACTGTTAAATTTCAATATGCAAAAGAAATTTTATTAATTTCAACATTACAAATGCCTATATTTGCCTTTTCAATTGGTGGAATGATGATGTTTCAATCAACAGGAAGGTGAATTCAAGCTTCTGCTTGTGGTTTAATGCAAGGTGTGTTCTGTAACTTCACAATTTCATTCTTAATGCAATATTTATCAAAACATTATTCAAATATTCACATTTTTTTATGGAACCCATTTGTTGTTCTTGCTATAGCATCGATTATTATTTTTATTTGAAGTGTTACATATTGCCAAATAAAGTTTAAAAAATTGTAATATTTGTGTTAAGAAAAGT
>CAMWQH010000059.1 GCA_947176435.1 uncultured Mycoplasmataceae bacterium | reverse complement strand
ATATTATAGAATAATTAACATATAATTTAAAAACTATGTCTAAGCTAAAAGATTTTTTTCAATCAAAAAATAAAACTGCAAAATTTTTATCTTTTTTCTTTACGGGCTTTTTATTTGCTGGATCAGTTGGTGCTACAGCAGGTGCTTGTTATGCAGCATCTAAAAATTTTGAAGAAGGTTCAGATTTTAGCAAAAGTTATAACTTACGTTACGAATTAGATTTAACAAAAACTGAAAACCCTAATGAACAAGTAGCTCCTCCAGCTAGTCTTGAAGAACTTCAACAAAAGTTAGATATTTGTGTAGATTCATATGCTAAATACTTAAATGATAAAGGAATGTCAGTATTTAACATTTATCCTGAAGCATATGAAGATGAAACTGGTCAATTTAGAGCTTTTATTAATGTAGTTGTTCCAAATGTTTTAGTTAGTGACCCAGATGATGAAGACAACAAACAAAAAGTTGGAAAAGATCAAACTGAAATTTATTTTGACGACATTTATGCTTCAAGACTAAGTTTGTTTTATCATGATAGCAATGTTAGCAAGCGTAATTATGTTATTACTAAATCTGATATTGTAAAGAATGATAAAGCTTTTTCGTTACCTGAAAGTTCATATGAAAACGCTTTATACATTCATTTACAAAATCAATCAGAAAATGATTATCTAAAAAATATTAAAGAAACATTCAAAGCTTCTCAACCTTCTTCTGATTCAAATGATGATGCTACTTCTGAACAACCATACATGTACATTATTAATGATCAACAAGGCTTGATTAATCGTTTAGAATATATTCTAAAAATTCAAGCATTGGCTGATGAAGGGATTTCTGATTATTATTTAAAACTTTTCCAACATTTGTCATCAAGTGAGCAAGAATTTGCTAAAGATTGAAAATCTGCTTTCGGTCAAGGCTCTATTAATATTGGAAATTTAAATGATGTAAAGACAGGATCAGATGCTTTTATTTCTCGTGACAGTAATCCAGGAACTGGTTCAACATTAGACAATGGTCAAATCTTTACTGATATTTGATCAACTAGCGAGAACAAATATGTAAATTTCATTGAAGATATTGATTCTCCTAGTAAACAAGATGGTTTCACTACTCATAAAGGAACTGTTAAATATTCATTTATGTCTAAATGAATTGTTGGTATTGTAACTAATAGTTCAGATGGTGAAAGTGGATATTTAAAATATTTCCCAGATAAGAATCCTACAAAAACAAGTAAAGACTCTAATGATGAATGAATTTCAATTAATGCCCCTGGTACATCTAGATTTGATACAGAATTAATTGAAAAAGAATTTTCAAAATATTCTTTTGTTTATCCAATTAAGAATGTAACTTCAACTGAAAATAGTCACGGATGAATTAGTGCTTTAACTGGACGTGATGAAAGAGGTGACACTTTTGATAACGATAAAACATCAATTGTTGCAATTTCTACTTCATTATTTGGTAATATTTTAAGAAATAGTCCAGTAATGTCAACAATTATTGTTTATGTTGTTGTTAGTTTACTTGTAGGAATTATTGTAAGTATCTTATACAAGATACCAGGACTAATTTCTTTTGGTTTAATGAGCTTGACTTCTTCGTTAACTGCTTTATTCTCATTTATGGGTGGATACCAATTCTCTATTGCTCTAATGGCAGGACTATTGGCAATTGTTGTTTTAGGAATATTTACTTTAGTAAATTATTTTGAAAGATTTAAAAAACAACTAGCTATGACCTATGATATGATGGTTTGTGCTAAGAGAACTTTCTTATCATCAATCATGAGTTGTATTGATTTACACGTAATTGTTTTATTAGCTGGTGTTGTTTTAGTTTATTTTGGACCAGCTACTTTATTAGCTGCTGGTGTTGCTTTAGTTATTGGTTCACTTCTTTCGTTTGCAATCAATTTCTTGTGTTTAAGTGCAATGATGTTATTAATGTTTGGTAACCAATCTAATGCTAAATGTTTTAGCTTATTTGCGTGAAAAAAGAAAAAACTAGTAGATGATTTTGCTAAAAAATCACAAACTACCCCAAATTTAAATAAACTTACTTTCTTTGGTAACAGACCTGAAATAGATAACAAAAACAAAAAGAAACAAGCAACATTCTTCAATAATTTATTAAAGACAAATGTTTTTGGTTGAAAAGGAATTTTGTATTCATTATTGTTTGTTGCCATTGCAGTAGTTGGATTAGTAATGATCTTCACAGTTGGAGTTCACAATTCTTATTCTTTTTATGGTGGTACAAGAATAGTAATATTTGTTGGAAATGTGACTGGATTTGATTTTAATGGTTTCATTGCAAGTTTAAATCAACTTCATATTGCTTCTTGATACAATACAAGTTTTGATGGAAACTATGTATATTTGTATACTTCTTTAACGTTGAACTATAAAGAAATCACTGAAGCATTCTTACCGCTTTTACCTAATATTCAAGTAAGTGATATCATGTTAGGTTCAATTACTAATGATGCAATTATGAATTTTGTTCATACAGATATTAACTTATTGTTAATTACTTCTGGATTTATCTCAATTTATACATTTGTAAGACTTGGTTGAACTTCAATTATCGGTGTATTTATTGGTCTTGTTGCCGGACCGTTATTAACCATTACATTTATTTCTATTTGTCAAATTTATTTTGACACTTACATTGTTTATGCAGCAATTTTAGTATTTATTGTTAATGCTTTATTAGTATTTAACATTGCAGCTAATGTAAATAATATGTGATTGAAACAAAATGTCTTTGAATATAAATCAATCAAAAAAGCAATTAATAATCAACTTGCAAATCATTTTAAATATTATTTAATCATTGTTCCTACTGGTATTGGAATGATTCTTGCTGCAATTTTATTTGGATCTACTTCATTAATCTCTTTTGGTTATGTTTGTTTAATAGGATTTTTAATCAGTGTATTTGTAGCTAAGTTCATTGCTCCAATCTTTAGTGCGTTCTTCTTAACTATTAAACACAAATATTTAAAAAATTTAACTACACGTGTAATAGTTCAAAAGAACTATGACACAATTGATGAAGAATTAATTGATGGTGTTAATAAAGTAAAGAAAACAAGAACATATTTGTAATATAAATATGACTAAAAAATATACTTTTTCTAAATACATCGTTGATGTAAAAGACTTTCCTAAAAAAGGTATTGTTTTTAAAGATTGAACTCCTTTAATGAATAATGCTAAAGCATATAAACAATTAATTGATTGTTTGTACAATAAAATTAAAAATCTTAAAATTGATGTAATTGTGTCTGCTGAATCTCGCGGGTTTTGACTAGGCTGTCCATTAGCTATTAAAAAAGGAATAAGATTTATTCCTGCAAGAAAACCGAGAAAATTACCTCGTCCTGTTATTAGCGCTTCTTTTGATCTTGAATATGGTAAAGATACAATAGAAATCACTAAAGGTGATATCAAGAAAGGCGACAGAGTCTTAGTGGTAGATGATATTATTGCTACAGGTGGAACAATTAAGGCAATTAACAAACTTGTCAAACAATCTGGTGGTAAATTAGTCGGATGCATGTTTATTTCTAGTATTCCTGGAACAAAAGGAATTAATCAGTTAAAGAAAACCAAAACCCCAATATTCTTAGCAATTAAAAACCTATAAAAAACAAACTCACTATAATGTGAGTTTTTATTTTCATATAATTTAAATATGGAATCAATCACCTCTGGCAAACAATCTGTAATATTCTTTGGTACTCCAAAGATTGCTGCAACATGCTTACAAGCTTTACTTGATAGTAAAGTAAATGTAGTTGCTGTTGTCACTAAACCAGATAGACCGGTTGGTAGAAAACATCAAATTATATTTAGTGAAGTAAAACAACTAGCTATTAGAAATAATCTTACATTATTTCAACCAGAAAATTTAAATGATATATATGAACAAATTAAACAATTAAATCCTGATTTAATATTTTCATGTGCCTATGGAAAAATAATTCCAAATAACATTTTAAGTATTCCAAGATTAAAGTGTATTAATGTTCATCCATCGTTATTACCAAAATACCGTGGAGCTACTCCGATTCAATCTGCCATTATTAATAACGAAAAAGAAACCGGTGTTAGTTTTATGTATATGGTTGATAAACTAGATGCAGGAGATATATTATTTCAAGAAGTAATTCCAATAGATGAAAAGCAAACTGCTTGTTCATTATTTCATATTATTGAAAATAAATGTTATGAAATGATTAGAAAAAATATAAATGACATTCTTGAAAATAAAATTACGTCAACACCACAAAACGATTTAGAAGCAACATATTGTACTGTTATTTCAAAAGAAGATGAAAAAATTGAATGAGGAAAATCTTCTAAACAAATAGAGTGTTTAGTTAGAGGTTTATTTGATAATCCTGCGGCATGCACAATCTATGATGGTAGATTAGTTAAAATTTATACTGTTGAAATTGATAATACTTTAAAACCTTCTCTTCCAGGAGAAATTTTAAAAATTGATAAAAACGGAATTTTTGTTTCAACAAGTGATGGTGTAGTTGTTCTAAAAGTCATTAAATTAAGTGGGCAAAATAATAGAGTAGAAGTTTCTAATTTAATAAATGGGCATCATCCATTTAAAGTTGGAAAAAAATTTGATTAATTTTGAACTTTTATTAGCACAAAAAAGATACTTTTCTTGTGCCTCTATTTTTTCATTTTGGTAGTAAGATTAATTTGCTACAAACATAGGAGTTTATAATATATATGAACAGAGAATATAAATATTCAAATCTTAAACAAGAAACAAATACATCAGGTAAAGTCATGTTAGAACCATCTAAGAAAATAAAGAAAAGAAAACCAGGAGTTAAACCTAGACCTAAAACATTAAGACAATTAATGCTAGAAGGTTTTAGTAAAATCAATAAACGATTAGATAATGTTGAAAATATTCTTAAACGTCACGAACAAATTCTTAAGCATCATAGTCAAATTCTTGAACGTCACGAACAAATTCTTAAGCATCATAGTCAAATTCTTGAACGTCACGAACA
>CAMWQH010000058.1 GCA_947176435.1 uncultured Mycoplasmataceae bacterium | reverse complement strand
TTAATTTATTTATAAATGGATTATTTTGCGGATTGTCGAATGACATTTTATATTTATCTAAATGTCTTCCATAAAATAAATCTCACAACTCAAAATTAAGATTTAATGAAACTTTAACAAGAGCAATACTAAATTCTTTATTGTCTACTTGATTAATATTTTTACCTGCAACTGCTTCAATTCCTGAACTAGCAATTTGTTGTGTTGGGTTATTATATTTATGAATTGGATTACATAAAAACGTCACTAATTCTTTATTAAATTCATCATTTCATTTTGAATCAACTGGATAAAGTTGATCAGAATTTAAAATGTAATTAATAAATTTATTTCTTAGATCTGCATATTCTTTTGCACCATCTGCAAGATAACTACCAGAAGAATCTTTAGATTCTTGAATTACATTTTTACCATCTTTATTCTTGAAACTTAATTCACTTGCATCAACAAATTTTGATTTAAGTTTAGACTCTTGATCATCAATAATAAAAACAGAACTTGGTTTGCAACCAATAGCTTCATATATTGAATAACGAATTTGATCAATACCATAAATTGTGTATCCTCAATATTCATCATCTTTTGAAGGATAAATGATTGGAAAGAACCCATTATTATTTGAAACATCAATTCTTGGGTCAAAATAATCAAATAAATTATCTTTTGAATTAATGATAAATTGAAATGCAGAATTTGCTCCGTATGTTGATAAATCAGCATCATCCAAACCATTTAAACCAAATAATTGATACATTGATGCCATTTGACCACCAATGTCAATATCATTAATAATTTCTAATCCACTTGCTTTTTGAACAATCTTGTTCCACTCATATGTTGTATGGTCAATTTTGACATCATCAGATAGAATACCATCATTAGATGTAATAAAACAACGAGCACGTTTCTTGTCCTTATCATAGTAATTTGAAGTATTAATTTCAATACCATATCTATCTGTTGCTATCTCACTTGGTGATTTAACAATAACAGGCATAACCATTGAAATTAATTCAAATACAATTGCAATAGCAATGGTTGAAACCATAATAACCGGTTTGTTACCACGCATACTAATAAGAATTGCAATTGATCCAAAAAATAAACAAATTACTAAAGTTGCTGTAAATATCGATAATTCTAACGAACTTAATTTTGAAACATCAAATCCATTTGAGTTTGTAATAGGATCATATTTACCAAGGCACAAACAAAATAATGGAAGAATCATATCAACAACCATATTTAAAAATACAAATGTTAAATAAACTAAAAATTTAACATTGATAATTTTTCATCTCGCTATTGGTTTCGAAAAAATTACCAATTCTGTTCCGTCTTCTCTTGGTTGATTAAAAATACAAACAGCAAGAATACTGCAATATATAGATAAGAATATTACAGTCATTAAATTAAAGTTGAACATTGTATTTGTCCACAAATACAAAGGACTAACATGAAGTGGAGCGGGAATTATAAAAAAAATTAGTGAAAAAAATAATCAAACCAACCCGTTAACCACTCACATTGATTTTTTATTAATTACATTTTTAACTAAATATCCGTAAAACTTCCTAAACATTATTTAACTTTTGCTTTTTCTAATTCTTCAGCATCAATTCTCATTGTATCCACAGAACCTTTTACAATTAGTTTTTCATAAACTTGTTCTAGTGATGGCAACGATCTTTCAAAAAGATCTAAGAATACTTTTTGTTTGATTGTAAACTGTTGAAAATCAACCATTTGTTGTTTGTCTTTGAAATAAACTTGAATAAATCCTTCGTATTTATTCTCACTAAATTCAATTTTTTCTTGTTTCAAATATTTTTTAACGGTTGAATCATTAGAAGTTTTAATTTTAAAAAATTCTTTTGCATATTCAGTAAGTAACTTTTCCTTAGTTCCTGAATAAACAATCTTTCCACCATCTAAAATAGTAGCAGAATCAAAGTATTGATTTAATTCAGCTAAAACGTGACTTGAAATG
Organism: uncultured Mycoplasmataceae bacterium; assembly: GCA_947176435.1. Classification (GTDB taxonomy): domain Bacteria; phylum Bacillota_I; class Bacilli_A; order Mycoplasmatales; family Mycoplasmoidaceae; genus Malacoplasma_A. The sequence goes on along the minus strand of CAMWQH010000058.1, from coordinate 3,075 downwards.
AATATGGCTTTACCTTGTTTTTTTAAATCTATTAAAGTTTCAAAAAATTCAAGTCTTGCTTTTGGATCTAAGTTAGCAACCGGTTCATCCATAATTATGATTTCTGGATCGTGAATTAAAGCTTGTGCTAATAAAATTTTCTTTTTTTGACCAGAAGAAAAAGTATTTGGTGAACGGTTTCTCAAATTTCACATATTTAATTCTTTTAGTTTTTTAGAAACTATCTTTTGAGCTTTTTTATGATCGATTCCTGAAAGCATAATCATTCATAACAAATATTCTTTTGAAGACATTTGTTCAGGAAATCTAGCATTTTCAGGAATATATCCAATTTTTAACTTTGCTTCTTCCTTATCATTTCTTATTCCGTCAATGAGAACTGTTCCAGATCATTTAAAATAAGCTCCAATTAGTGATTTAATTGTTGTAGTTTTACCTGCACCATTTGCTCCAATAAAAGCGTGGAATTGTCCGGGATAAACATTAAATGATAAGTTGTTAATTGCTGGCACTTTTTTACCAGAATAAATTTTTGTTAAATTCTTAACAAATAAAATAGGCTTATCTTTCATTTCGTTATAAGCTTGAATATCTTCTTTTTTAAATTTCTTTTGAATGTATTTATCTAATATTTTCATAACTTTTATTTAAAATCTATTCTACTATATATTACATATGCGATAGCATAAGCAAAGACTGCAAAGAATGATCAGAATAAATATAACCCTAAAGTTGATATTTGGTCAACTGATTCGAAGGTGAATCCCATATAGTTTGCAGTTAAGATTGTATCTTGATTAATAGAAATATTCCCAGTGTTTCCTCCTTTTCTTAAACTAAAATCCATTGGATCTAGATAAGTTTTATTATCTACTTTATATGTTTTAGTTCCAGCATATCCATTAATATCTTGGGTTAAACTAAAATTTTTAACAAGTGTTGCAATACCAATGTATTCTGGGTCATAAAACATCGGATTAGCAACTGGTTCATTTTTACCAGTTTCTGGATTAGGACAAATATCGAATGGTAATACAAACGCACCAAAATGTTTTGTATTTAATGTTGTTTCATGCTCTTCAGAATAAGCATTTAAAATTGGATTTAAATATTTTTCTTGCATTTGTAAATATTTGTTCATCAAAATGTAATATTTAAACTTTAAAGTAGTTTTCATTAATTGCTCATTGTTTGTAATGTTTAATTGTTGCCATTGACCACTACTTGTTTTAATCTTGCTTAAAAGAGCAAAATGAATATATTGAGTTAGATCTTCAAAATGAATAGGAGTGTTATCTTTATCTGTTAAGGTAAAACTTGGTGAAGAAAGAACAACTGATTTCTTATCATTTATAAATGTTGGTTTTTGAACTCCATCTATCACATTGATAAATGGTTTTTGATCATCATGTATTTGAGAATAAATTAAACCACTTGGTAAAGTGTATTCAGTAGTAGTTGAACCATATTTTGTAAATTCAATTTGTGAAGACGAATCAAGTAATGTATCAAAAAATAATTTTTCACTATTTGAAATTTTAATATCCTTTGGATTTAAACCTACTTTACCACGTGAATCCGGATAAGTGATTACAAAAGAATAATTGTCATTACCTTGCATAACAATTGACATAGCAGAAAAACTTGATACTTGGCTTGTAGAAGAACCAACAGTTAATACAGGTTCATTAAAAAATGCTGCTATTGTATTTTGATCTGAAACATATGACATTAATGCTAATAAATTTGATGCATCAGTTTCACTAATTCATGGCAATTTGCTTCAATCAACAAACATTAGTGGATATGTTACATTATTTGGATTAAATCTTTCTACTGCAAAATTACCAGTAATATCGTAATTTACATCTCTATTTCAACCAAAACCTTTATTAGAGACATCATAAACATTTTGTCTTAAACCAAATGCATTACCCATTTGGTTGATTTGGCTTGTAACATTAAAATAATTTGCAATTACATAATTAGAATCTGCAACTTTTTTATCATAATCTGCTTTTGATTCAAGATATGGTTTAAGGGGGGTTTGTTCTATCATGATAGATTGAATGGCATTTGTTGCTGATGCTTCACTAACTATATTTGCATAGTGCCCATAAGTTGAGCCGTCTGCGTTCAAATAATTAACTGTTGTAATTTGGGTATCACCTTTATCTAAATATGCATCTGTAGGAGTTTTAACTATGTTAGCATATTTAATGACAACATAATAAATGTTAGAAAAAGCACATAATAAAATCGAAAATAAAATTACTCAAATTTTATTGAAATAAATTGAAACAATCATAGTGATTGCACCAAAAATTACAAGAAAGATTAATGTAACAAAAAAAATACTGCCAATTAATCCTGATTGTTGACTAGAAGGAACATCAAAACAATAAACAAATAGTCCTAACAACATTGCAGCTGTAGACATAATCAAACAAAAAGATAAATATACAGCAGCTTTTATTAATAGCATTTTTTCACGTGATATCGGTTTTGAAACTATTAATAATTCTGTTCCATCATCACGAAAATCTTTATAAATCGCTAATATAAGCAGTGAAGAAAAAATGGCAGATATGTAAGAAATAACAGATTGAACACTAATAACAGTTTGTGATCAAATTAAAAATGGAGTTTGGTGCATGATTGTTGGAACGATATACAAATACAATGCTAATGCAAATAGATAAAGCAAAAAAATTGCTCACACAGATTTCTTTTTGAAAACATTAAGCATTAAGAATGGATAATATTTTCTAGCAATTTTTGCTTTATTAACTTTAGCTTTCATTTACAACACTAGCGCAACGCTTACAAATATTTTCATCATGCATTTCCTCTTTTTTAAAATAATTTCAACAACGTTGACATTTAATTAATCCTGAATTTTCAACTTTAACAGATAACGAATCAGAATTAATATGTTCAACAATAGCAACATTTAAATATTTTTTCATAGTTTGAACATCAAAAGGCATTTCTTTTGTTGAAACAGTTACTTTAGCTTCGTTATTTTTATTAATTATTTTTTGAGCTCTAGCATTTTCTAGAGCAGAATAAATT
>CAMWQH010000057.1 GCA_947176435.1 uncultured Mycoplasmataceae bacterium | reverse complement strand
GGTATAAATATAACATCAGCACAATTAAAAAAAGATAAGGAAGAGATACCTGATTTTTTTAAAACTTATGGAAAAATAAGAAAATTAAATGATTATCTTACAGTGGCAAGAGTAAAAGTGGATGATATGACTTATGACATGCTTCCATACATTTTTAATTATTATTTAAACACTACTTTGTTCTGTCCAAAAGTGAGTTGGAAAATTTTTAAAGAGTTTTATTTTGATTATATGAAACATTGTAATGAAGATTATATTTTAAATGGGTTTACTGATTTCCTTTTCTTTTATTTTGATAGCGGAGATTTTGCTGTATATTTTAACTCAAAAGTATATAATTCGGAAGAAATACGAAGTAAAATTGATGAAATAATGTTTGATTAACATCGGAGATGTTTCCGTTTGTTAAGTTGTTGTAAAAATAATTCGCAGACATACAACTATTATAAAGAGGTATAATGGACAAAACAGTAAAAAGGTTTGGTAGGTTTAGGGTTAGGTGTGGCTGCTCCAGAAATTCTGACCGGTAGTCTTACTGCAAGTACTTCTGCAGTGGCATACAAGGCACTTTCCATTATGTAAAAATACATTAATTCATATTATACATACTATTTTGAAGGTCATGTGAAAGATGTTGTGGTAGATTCAATATACCTGCAGCTATGTATGGAATAAATCGCATTAGAAGTATTAGAGGGGGTATATAAGTGGCAGTATCTTTGTTAATTGTATCTCTATGTTTAATTTACTTTTTTTGTTGTATGCGTTTGGTAATGACAGGAATAGTTGATTATTTAATGAATAACAGTGCAATAAGAAAAAGAAAAAAGGGTATGACCTTTAAGGAATGGTTTTGCTATAGCAGATTCCGAACAGAAATACCAAAATATCATATTATTTTTTATTGTTCTGTAATTATTGTGTATACTGTTTTATTTTTATTTATGATTTTTCTGCATTTAACAAATATTATATCTGATTTTATAGCAATAAGAATAATAATAGTTTGGTGTACAATATTTTTTGCCTTTTTATATAGTGCGATATTTGTTGGTATACATTGGACGTGGACAAGAATCAATAGAAAAGAAAAATGTCACATTAGGGGTATTGACAAAAAAGTCTATCGTGAAAAAATGAGAAAGCTTAATAAAGAAGATAATACAGAGAATGAAATGTAACATAGATGAGGGTTGTGTGTTAAACCTACGTGAAATAATTCAAAAAAAGTAAAGTTTTAAATTAAACAAGGCGTATTCTCACATATGGTTTAGCACCCTCGCTATACTGTGATGAGGAAAAGAAAATCACCTCAACAGGCAAAATTCGTCAAAATTTCTGTACAAAACAGTACTGAAGGAAAGCCAAACAGGTATTCTGTCTGGGTGAAAAAACAGAAAAAACTATAGTAACCGAAGCAGTATTATACAGAAAGCGGCAACTTCCTGGCAATCTTAAAGGATGCTATAGTTTTACTTATGATGTGGATTTGGCGGTATAAATATTGATTGAAGAATTGATGGCAGAACCAAATAAGGATTTTCAATAACCAACTGTAAATCTTGATCCAGATGCAGATTAAAGGGGGGCTAAAGTTGAGTGATAAAATAAAAGAATTAGTATTAAAAATAGTGATAGTTTTAGGTTGCTTATTTGGAATACTTTTTATTGTTTTACCATTTTTTTCTTTATTTTTTCCTTATGATCCCGATTTAGAAGTTCCATTTCCGCAACCAATATATACTTTGTGGATAACTGATATGATCTTGTTTTTTTCCTGTGGGGGCTTAATTGTTGTATTAACTATAGTATTCAAAATAAAGCCTCAACCTGTAAAAGCAGAAAAAATGCCGCTTGCATTTGATGATTACAATTCTTTATTAGATTTTATTCAGAATTCGGCAAAATTAAATGGTTATAAAAGGCAGTCAATTATACCGTTTGAAACCAATGGTGCAGTTATAGTATTTGTAAGACCAGGCGGATTATGGAAATTAGATTGCATTGCTCTTGTTCGTGTAAATGAATTAACAGATGAAATTTTGGATAAAGCAAATAAAGCAATTACAAAATCTCTCTGTGGATAATATGGAAAAGAAACAATTACAGATACTATAAGTATGATAACAATAGTTTGCGTAAATCGCATTACTCCTGCATTTCAAAAGCTTGTAAACAGCAATATTGAGCAAGGTTTTAAGAATTTCAGATTGCCAGTTGGAATTTCTTTTGGTGGAAAACAAATTTACATTGCAAAACAAAAAGACGGTTTTGCAATTACAAAATACAAAAAACTAAGAAAAGAATTTCTTAATATTATGCATGTTCAGGAGCAAAAAATTAAAGCAAAAAAGAAATAGAATAGTATACAGTTTCGTTTATATTGATGGTATAAGCAATACAGAGTATCGAATGTTATAAATGTTTATGGTGATTCGAAATGAATAATAAAAAATTGTATAGATTATTATTGGTATTATTGTTATTAATATTAGTGGGTTGCTCTAACGCTAATAACAATAATTTAGAGTCAAAGGCATTGTCTGAATCAGAAAATGTTTATGCAAACTATAGTTTAAAGGATATAGATACTTTATATAAGAAAGATAAAAATTATGAGATTTTATCAAATAAAGATCTTACTGTGTTTGAGTATACCATAACGGATAATAACGGTTATGTTATGGATTTTGGTTATCATAATTATCGGGGTAGTTTTGATATAGCACAGGAAAATAATTTTCTAATATTGAATTATGGCTTTGGCGGAAATTTATGGTATGAACGCTATTATGATGTATCTAATGGAGAAGTATCAAGGTTCTTTGAAAGACCAGTTCAAACTTCTAATAATTTAGTTGCTTACTTTACAGTGAAAGAAGATACTACGATTGTATTAGTGATACAAAATATTTTTGATTCAAATGTTTTTTATAAAGAAATTAAAAGGGATTTTTCCGATTTTGTTATAAAAGATAAAGTAAAAGTTGAATTTTTAGATAATGATACCAAATTGAAAATTTCTTATTGGATTAAACCTGACAATGAAATGATAACTGAAATAATTGATTTATGATTTTTTATGCAGCAGGGGAATGAGGTAAATTATGCGATTGATAAAATATATTTCATTATTAGTTATGATATTTTGTTTGCTTTGTTCTTGCATCAAAGGAGACTGCAATTTAGAAATTAAATTATCCCCGGCAGATAAGACATTGGTTGATTTATCAAAAACATATGATGATTCAAAGTTATTGGAAATTTCACAGTTTAACGGAACAATGGAAGAATTTAACAACAAATATTCAATTGAATGTATAAGACAAAACGATAGTTTTTATCGTGTTTCTTATTTGGGAAACTTTAGTGTGGCAGTAATCATATTTGATGATTGTGGAAATAAAATTCTTGGTAATATATACAATACTACCAAAATGAAATCAGATTTTGAAGGATTGTCTGCGGGCTGTTTGTTAGATGATGTACAGAAAATAGATTCAAAAGGGGAATATCCGTTTTTATATTCCGGCAGAGTAGATACTCCTAAATTATCAACGCATTATACAAATGATGGATATATGATTACTATTAATTATTATAATGATAATACCATATCCGGCATTCATTATGATTTGATTTGAGGAACACAAGGTGCGGTTCCGTATATAAAATGGTTGTAATAGTAATCACAAATAGTAAAAACAATGCAATAGGATATTGGATGGGTGAAAATGAAAAAAACAGTAGTAATAATTTCCTTGTTTCTTTTGCTTTTTGCGGGATGTAATATTTCTTCAAATAATAACAATAGCAATTTGGCGGCACAAAAAATTAATTTTATCGAAATTGATTGGTGTGGTGTTGATTGGGAGCAAATTGAATTTCCGATTGATCCCAGCGGAATTCAATTTATAGAAAATATAAACGTGATTGAAACTGAACAAGATGCAATTAAAATCGCAAAAAGCTTTATAGATAAATGTCATGAGGCAGAGAGATTTTCAAATTATATATTATCCTCTATTGTACATTCAAAAAAGGATAATATATGGCGTTTTGATTATTCAACAAATCAAAAAGATAATAATATGTTTTGTGAGTGTTTATATGTTGCTTTTGACGGTAATAACGGTGAATTATTAAAGGTCTGGATTGACGAAGGATAATAACTGCACAAGAAAAAAATATAATAAAAATTACCAAATCGTTTTGGGGTATGACAATAAAAGATCGATTTAAACAGGGTGCTTTGGAGTGGTAATATATGAATAGAGAAAAGTATGAAAAGTATTTAAAAAAAACACATATACCACTCCCGAAAAGTGCTGTAGATACAAACATTCTCCTTACACTTATTGCAAATGTGGCTCTTTATTATTTTTTCAGAAATATTGTTGAAACAGTAATAAGTGCAATATTGTTTGTGGTCTTTTCAGTAGCATTAATTAGAAATAGAAATTATTTAAGAGAATATGATAGTTCGCTATTAGTTAAAACTAGTCTTGTAGCTTATTGGTTTTGGCTTTCATTAATGTTTTTAGTTTTGTTTCAATTATACTTCAAGATAAGTTATTTGCTTTTTATTCTTGAATTCTGTTTGTTTATTCCAAGCTTTATATTGGCAAAGAAAGCAGTATATAAAATGTTTGATGAAAATGAATATGCTATTGATTTTAGTGCAACAAAAAAAGCATCAAAGGTTGGTGCAAAAATAGGCGGAGTCATTTATACTATAACAGTTATTGTTAATTTGCCTTTTATAGAATCTGTCGCATGGTATACGCTTTCGTTATGCATTTTTATAATCGTTTTAGTCATAAGTCATGTATTTTCTAGTGTATTAATTGTTTGCATCGGTTTCTTAAAATATTATAATGATTAATGTTAAAAAGCAGTACATAAGCAAATGTAGTATTTACAAGCGAAATGTGTAAATAATTCACAAAATATAATTAGACAGGGTACATTCTCAATATAGGGATGTACCTTTGTTCTATACAAATTATTTTTTTGTGAAAAATGTTCACGAAACATAAAATCAATGCAAATGTGAATTATTTTCACATTGATGAAGGCAACGGAAATTATTACGATTTCACGTATGACAGTCTTGACCGGATAACTCAATAAAAG
>CAMWQH010000056.1 GCA_947176435.1 uncultured Mycoplasmataceae bacterium | reverse complement strand
CCTTCCAATTCTGTCTTGCCATTCTTTCAGTTGGTGCTACAATCCAACCATATACAGGTGGTACCATATCAGTACGGTCAATATGTCTATTTTCGTTTAAACATTCCACAAAATAAATAATAAAAGCCATAATAGTAAATCTATCTTTACCGAACCTATTGCCACAGCATAACAATAAAAATCTATGTATCTCAAAACTGTCGTGCATTTTTTGTTGTGCTTTAAATGGTTCATAATCCAATAATGCTTTTTGTGAACTGTAATTTTCGTTCAAATTTTTTTCTTTTTCTCTTGCTTCTTTTATTCGACATTCTTTGCAAGTGCGATAATTGGAATAAATATTTTGTTCTGCATAGTAATCTTGTTGAAATTCATTTTCACACTTCTTACAAATAGAATATTCTTCACCTTTTGGAGGTTCAGTCCATTCTTTAGGCTTTTGTAATACTTCTACCATTTCTATATTTTCTGAATTTTTTCTTTTTCTTCCTCTTCTTTTAGGTGTTTTTACCTCCAACAAATCACCAACTTTCTAATTATTCTCAATCTGTACACCAACTTTAACGCCTTGAAAGCCAACTGCAAGAGCTAATCTCTTTGGTGTTCCTTCTCCATCAATGGTATCGCATCGTTTTACAGTATCAAGTGCATTTAACATTTTGACATAGGTATCTGCTAAAAAATTCAAATCTTTTGCTGTACGAATATTGTCCCTTACTTTACTAATTACACTCTCATCTGTCAATATATCTCCAAGCTGAGAAACACCATTAATTACTTTCATGACTTCATCTAGTTTTTTATCATCTGAAATCATTCTAACGACTTCTTTTTTCTCTTGTAATTTCCTCTTTTGCAATTCTATTATTTCTTTTGGATTGCTAATAATTTCATTATACCCTTGACTTTCTAAAACATCTAATGTTGTATCATTTTCTATGTTTTTTTTAATCATACTATCACTTTCTTTTCACCTTTTTTCTAAAATCATATTCCTTTTCTTTTTTTCTATTTAATGCTTTATTTTCTAAAGGAAACTTCTTTATACGTTCTTCTATATCCTCTATTTTCTTTTCTAAGTTTTCAAATTCTTTAGAATTACACACAATTATGCACGTCCTTATTATATTTATTGATAATATTCCTGCATTTTTTTTAGTCGCTCTTGTTCTATCGCTAACTCTGGTTCACTATATTTTAATGGAACTCTTGCATTTTTTTCAGCAATAGCATTTATAATATAATCTCTAAACGTTATTTTTTTTGCATTTTCACGATTAAATCTTCTAACAATATTTGCCATCTTTGAATGTATTTCTCCAGGAATAGTAAGTGTTGTTGTAACATTTTTAGGTTTTATTTCATCTAAATAAATTAAGTCACTTCTTACTTCTGATTTTTTAGGTATTTTTATAGGATACTTTTTCAATATTTCATCCATCGCTAATAATGCTGCTTCTGATATAGTCAAGCCATTTTCTTTTGCCCAATCTCTAAAATCGAAATATGTTTTATTTTTTGCTCCTTGCAATGCTTTTATTTCTTTATCAGTTGAGTCTATTACAATTTTATATTGCCCGTAAACATTAATACCTGTTGTAGTATTTCTTCTTATACTTTTTTTTGAGTTTGTTTTTCCATACATAATATAATTTTTTATATAACTCTTTCGTATGCAAAATGAGTGCCAAAAATGGTCCTCTAGTCCTTTTGCTTCAACTTCTCTTACTCTAGTTTCTTTATGTTTACATTTATACATAGTAATAAGAGGAGCAATATCTATTAAATCTGTATGTTTTGCAAAATGATTGATGTCTGTATCGAAATCAGCTGTATTGATATTCCAAAAAGTACAAACATTATTAGAGCCATGCTTTCTACACCAACTTTTAGCAGCTTCAAAACTCTTTCTACGATATTCTTGTATTTTTTCCTTTGAAATACCTAAAGAAAGACAAATTTCATCTATAGGATAATACTCTTTTGGTATCTCTTTATCTGTTGAAGACAAATAATTTTTTATTATTTTACGTCTACCCACAATTAATCTCCATTTCTATTAAAAAAAGCATATCTATGGATATGCCTTTCTATTGTAAATATTGCTTATAATGCTCATAGCATAAGTGTCTTGCTGCATACATAGTAGGCTTACTACAAATTTTACAATAACCATCTTTTGTTTCATTGTCTCCTGGTGCTGCATAACACCTCTTGGTATCATTTATTTCCTCATCTGTTAAAATATCTTTAATGTTGAATATTTTGTTTTCTTTATTTTCAACTTCTATACTTGTTTCTTTAGAAACAGTTAAATTTTCATCATATTTTTCTTGCTTCGCCACAAAAAACACCCTTTCAAATTCTATTATTTTCTAAAATAGTTTTCTTTATCCATCTATCTACTACTACAAATATTCTTAAATCTTTATCATCTAGCCCTAATTTGCCCTCTGAGTCTCCCTTTAAAAAACCCTTAGTTACTATTTCCTGTATAGTAGGGCGTGCCCATTCTGGCATATTTTCATCAATATAATTATAAATCATATTCGTTTTCTCCGTGACATTATTTTGTTCCGTCAAACTTCGTTGTACATCGTTTCTAAAATCATCCATAGTTTTTCCAAATTTTCCAAACCAATGTAATACATCGCTATGGTTTGAAGCAATACCCCTCTGGTATCCTTCAGAATGGCATATTATTCCACTTTGCGGATTTATTTGATATAATTTACAAATATCTACTGCAAATTTTATAGCTTTTGTATATATTGCTTCAAAATATCGCCTATCTTTCAAATTATCTTCACAAAGTTCAACGCTAATATAATTTTTATTTCCACTACCACCACAATGCCATGCTACCATATTAAAAGGCAATGTTTGATAAGTAGCTATACTACCATTTTCTAATTTACCAATAAAAGCATGAACACAAACATTTCTACCATCTGGTTTTTTTTGGTTCCAATGATTTCCGTTTTTATTTTCACCTAATTTCCCATCATTTGGCTGAATATATCTTTTTAAATATGGATTATTCGCCCCTGTACTATGTATCATAATACCATCTATTTTTTTCATATATTCTTGCTTTAAATAGCAATCATTTTTTGTTAAAAAACATTTTTCCAACTTTTGACCACCTTCTTTTTTCAAAGTCTTTATATTATTTTACCATAAATTATAAATTATGTAAACTATTAAAATAAAAAGTATTATTTAACAATTCACCACTTTAAACCTATACATTTGCTTTACATCTGGATACTTTATTTTATCTACTTCAGATGCAAACATATCATAGGGTCTAGCATATATTTTCCTTTCTCCATATAACGCTTGATATATAACAAACTTTTCTCCTGTTTCGGTATGTTCTGCAATCGCTATAACACGATATAGTTTTCCTTTGAAATGCCTGTATATTTTTCTTGGAAAAATTCTTCTTTTCATTGTTCTTTTGCCTGTTTTATCCTTTCTAACTACCTATTTATAAATTCCTCTCTATCTAATCCATCATAAATAAACATACGAACTTTTTTGATAAATTTATTATGAACAAAAATAATACAAAAACCTTCCATTTCAAAATCAAATATTTTTATTTCTTCAAAATAATATTCATAATACTTATGTTTACTAAAACAGGCTTGATTGCTTCCGTCAGTTTTAAACTGGTACATTTTATTAAAAATATTTTCATATCTTTGAACATCATTGTAAAAATCATCTGCATTAGTATAAACACTACAGCTTTTAATACTATATTTTTGAAATATCAATGAATATAAAAATTTATCTTTCTTATCAAATCCATAATACATATGATTTTTAAGCAAATCTTTGAATATACCTTTATAATACTCTGGAATTTTTTCCAAGTTCATTTTTAGAATTGCTTCATTTCGTTCTTTTTCTCTCTTATCAAATAAATAACTCATACCAATTCCTCTTCCTTTATCCTTTCTAACTGTCTATTTATTTTATATTCCATTACTTTTTCTACTTCTTTCTCACAATCTAATTCTTAAATTTGGCATAAGCTCACTTCCATAATTTCTCTACTGGTTCTTTTATCAAATACTCTCCAGCAATTGTTGCATAAATTCCATAATAGTCTTCACTAAATTGAATATCAAAATTTTCATTGAAGATAAAATTTAATGCTAATATATATATATCAAGCAAGGCTCTATAATCTATCTCTTCTACATTGAAAGAGTTCCTATAAATTAGTTTGCAATATCTTTTTAAAGTGTCTTGTAGTTCTTGTCCAAATTCTGACTGTAATAATTTTTGTTTTTCTTTTTGGCTCATAATTTTCACTCCTTTTTTTCTTTTCTTATCCTTTTCAACTGTCTATTTATTTTATATTCCACTACTTTTTCTACTTCTTTCTCGCAATCTAACAAATAAAGCATCTGTTTTAGCATAATCTGCACATCTGCCATTTCTTCTATTGTATTCTCTCGACTTTCTAACTTCGCTAATGCTTGTATCAGTTCTGCACATTCCTCAATGGTTTTATTTAGCTGATTATCCAATCCATAATAATCAGCTATTTTCTGTATGTTTTGTTCTATTTCTTGCTTTGTCATAATTATACTTTCACCTGCTATCTTTTGACTATCTCGTGAACCTCTTTAAATAATCCAACATATAGTCTTTATACCTTTTTGCTAAAACCTCTGATGTAACCTCTAATGAATTTAATTTTGCTACATCAATTAATATCTTGCAAAGTACACTTGTCAGCATATCCATCACATCAACACCTGTTATATTCGTACTTACTTTTACCCTGACACCATTTTTTTCTTCTTTTAGAGTAATCCACTTCTTTTTGTGTTTCATTGTGCTATTCCTCCATATCTACATCAATACCAGTTGTTTCTTTGAATATTTCTTTGTCAAAATTCGGTATTGCCATAACAATATCTTTTTGTTCTTGAGATAATTTATCCCAGCATTTCTGCCTTTTTTCTGCTATTTCTTTTAAACTTAATTCTTTTAAATAAAATCCCGTTGTTTGATATTCAGGGTGTTCTTCTTTTTCTTTGTCTGTCATATCTTTTTCATAAATTTCTTGTACTGGAATAACCCTCATACCATATAATATATCTTTTGCCTTACTATTCAACCAATCTTTCATTGTCCAATCAGACATCTTGTTAAATAAAAATATTTTTTGTTCTACTGTATTAAAACAACCACTGGAATAATTTGTAGTATTCCAGTTTCCGCTATTGCAGTCACCGCTGTTATAGTTTCCACTGTTATAGTTTCCACTGTTATGATATCCACTGTTACAGTCTCCACTGTTA
>CAMWQH010000055.1 GCA_947176435.1 uncultured Mycoplasmataceae bacterium | reverse complement strand
ATGCAAAAGATTATTAATATGAAAAAAATAATTGGGAAAATTTGTTTAATTAGTTTTTTTATAACTTTTTCCACAACAAACTGTACATTTTTAACATCTTGTAACAAAGCTAGCGATGATTTTACAAAAAAACTAACAGTCAAATTTGAAGAAAATTCGAATGAAGGTACAAATTTTACATTGAATGCAAGTGGTTCTGAAACTTATACTACTCTTGGTCATTTTGTTATAACATATGGTGACGAGCAAATTGTACACAGTGATGATTTAACTTTTGAATTTGTATGCGATAGTAAAGATTTTGACAGCAATATTTACGATATTAAGAATAGTGTTAGTGTAAATTATGCACAAAATATAGTTTTTCAAAATAATGCAACAGAATGTTTTTCAAATGTAAAATTTTCCGTTAATATATGGTATCATTTACATAGCGATGATGTACAATATGTACATTATTGTGATAAAAACTTTACAATTTCATCAGAAAACTTTAGTATAGTTTGAGAAAACTCTAATTTAGAAGATTTAAATTTCTCTCTTGACGATACAACTAAACCATACATTTCGGACGGGTATTTTATTCCATATTTTAATGGTCAAGTTGTTGATCCAAATAATGTTGAATTTCATGTAGTATATGATGAAGAAGATTTAAAATTCTACCATTTAGATGAAATAAAAGTTATTGCTTTAGAAAATAATGAATGTCATATAGAATTACCTGCACCGTATATTCAAATGGAACATTCTTTTAAATTAAATTTTGCTATTCATGCAAAATACACGTCTGATCAACATGAATATACATCTGATTATGAAGGTTTTCAAGTTACAAAAAAGTTAGCATTGCCAATAAATGCCTTCAAAATAGAAATTAATCAATCTAATAAAAAAATTTTACAGGGCATGAGCGATGATTATATAAAAAATCAAGACAAATATGCACAATACGATTCGATCGTTATCCCAAACGACATTGATGAAATTGAATTTGGAGCATTTGCTGAATCTAGTTTAGATTCTAATATCAAATATATTTCTTTTCAAAAAGACTCTAAAATTTCAGTAATTCCATACAATTTTATTCACGGAAATGATTCAATTACAGATATTGATTTTAAGAATGTTACAGAACTAAAAAGCATTCAAGACAATGCCTTTAATAATGCTTCTGCACTTAAAAATGTTGATTTTTCAAATTGTAAAAATCTTATTGAAATTCATGATAATGCTTTTGCTCATAGTTCAATAGAAAGTATTGATTTGTCAAATTGTTCACAGATTCAAAAATTTTATTCTTTTGCTTTTTATCAATGTCTAAATCTTGTGGAATTAGTTTTACCAAGTCAAGTTACAGAAATCGATACATACGCATTTTCAGACTGCATAGGTTTAAGATTAATAATCTGAAATCAAAATGGTGATATAACTTATAAAAACACAACTATACGTTCTAATGCTTTTTTAAATATTTATTCTGATCCTAATGAATGTGGTGTATTAAAAAGTTCAAATTTAACTATTTCTTCTAATATTCTTTCTTGGTTACAAGGTAAAGACGGAACTGGTGTTAAGGGCAATTTTCCTATTAATAATTGAGAGTCATCAAATTAATTTAGAAACAATGTTTATTCAGAACATCAGAACATATGAATAATTTAATTGTCTTATTTCGCTACTAAATAGAATTAATATTCTGCTAATATTTTTAAGTTTTTAAAAGATTTTAAAATTATTAGAAAATTAATTTTATAAATCATACATATCGTCAAAATATTGTATGAAGTTTTGTAGCACCATAGCGACTATTCCTAAAAGCATTGCACCTGCAATAACCTTTGCAAAATTATTTAAAAGGAATTTATTTAATGCAAATTCATATGAAACAGTAGAAGGGTGAAAATCTGCAATATATCTACAATTTCCTGGTTCATATTGTGCATTAAATGCTTCCACGCAATTTTGACCAAACGGTTTTAATTGAGTAAGTTTTTGTTCATGAGTTAGATTTTTATTATTGATAATATTTTTGATGCTTTTCAAATCTTGTTTATTCGCAACTTTTTCAATAGCTGCAAATTTATTTTGTCGAAGAGTAACGATTTTAGCAACAGTATTTTTTATGGATGTTTTGAATTTAGCTTTGAAAGTAGCAATTTTTGTCCTAGCAGCAGATTGAACATCTATAGCTTTAGCAGCGTTTCTTTCCATATAAATTTTTGTTGTTTTCTCGAGATTGTTTTCTCCAACTAATTTTTCAAATGTTTCTGAACATGTCGCATTCTCAAGAAAATCTTTAGAATAATCATAACCATCAGGATAAAAATGTTCTCTTATGTATTGAGTTGATGCATCATCCATTATTTGTTTTGTAAAACCAGTAGATTGACTTTGATATCTTATACCTATTATCGGAGCATCAAAAACTGCATATGGTGTTGCACAAGCTAATTGAAGTTGCATTAATTCTTTATCAACATCCGACATTCCAGAAAGTATATCACCTATTTCATCTATAGATTTCATAGCAAAAGAACTTAAATCATCCACAACCAAATCAAATTGTTGATCATTTAAAATCATGTTTGTAGCTTTTATTAATTCTGCATCATCACTAATACCAGAATTAATAAAAGCACGACGAATATTGTCATTGAAATAGTACTTCATATTAGATTTTAAATTTTCTTTAAAAGTGTTTTTAAAATTTTCTATAAATAATGGATCATTAAAACAATTTTTACCTTTCATTAGGTAACTACAAGCCATTGACTCAATTTTAAATTGCGATTGATTAAATAATTTTCCGTACATGTTATCCATAAACATTTTAATTAACTCAGCAGGTTCCGCATCATCAATAAATTGATTAAAACCTATATAGGCATCAGAAACAGATTTTGCAATATATTGAATTTGTTCAGTTGTAAGTGAAGAATCAGTAAAATATTTTCTTAAAGAAGCTCCAATATTTTCAACCGAAAAGTTTGAATTAAATTCATCTAACGTAATTAGACTTGGTCTTTGGTTAGGATCAAAACCATATTCTTCCCAAATATAGCTAATTGGTTCATAATGAAACTCTTGAGCCAATTCTGGATTAATCGCACCTCTTACTTTAGGACCTTGAATTAATTGGGTTGTCATAAGATCAAATCTATTAACCATGGAATCTAATCTTGCAATTTTTGTATTAAAATCAACTGCTTTATTATGCGAAAAAATTTCCGTCATATTTTTTGCTATTTCAAACATTTCTGGTCATGAATTTTTAAGAATCTCAACAAGATATGTAGATCATTTAAATTCATTATTCTCTAATTCTTCAAGAGATTCTTCTAAAGAATATACTTTATATTTATCTTTTAATTCATTAAGTAGTGTCTCAGGGTCTTTAATTGAAAAGTCGTATATACTATCTTTAGAAGAAACAAGCATACCAAACTCATCCATTTTATTATGAACATCTTTTTGAATTTGATAAAGATTAACATCATTTGATTTAAAAAGTTGATCTAATTGTAAATAACCATCAGATTTAACGACTTCATCGTATACGTCTTTTTGTTCGTTGTATGATTTTTTCAAACTCTTATAACGTTCTTCTGCATTGTGTGCAGAAAATAAATCATACGCACCAACTCCAAGATCTAAAAAGAAAAACACAGGGCTAACGCAAACAACATCTATTAGCACACTAGAAACTTGCGAAAAATAATCAATAACCAAATACGCTGTATTACAATCAACCAATAATTTTGCCTTATCAGAAGCTTCATCAATTGTATTTTTTGTTTCAGGATTGTCTAAAAAATTGTGTATCTTTAATAAAGATTGTAAATTTTCATCAAATGTACCAAGAGTAAGTTCTTGAATATATGCATTTTTTAAAATTAAATCTGATTCTACTGCCAAAGTAATTTCATAGGTTTTTTCAGATTCACATATTATGTAACTGGATGAATCAGAGTTTATGCTAGAGTCCGATGTAACTTGTGAATCATAAAAAAGTATATTAAATTGAATTTTTCGTTGATTTTCACTAAGGATTGATTCATCTAAAAACTTAACATGTGCACCAATAGAAAATATATTGTCACTTCGTAGGTTATCAAAAAAATCTTGATTATCACTTAAACTATTTAATTTAAATTTCTTGCAAATTTGTAATAATAATTCTTGATTAACAAAATATCTTCCTTGAGAATCAGGACTAATAGAAGAAACGATTTTGTCTTTAAAAGACTCGTATTCAGGTAACTTTTCTTGAAAAACAATGTCTAAATCATCAATATATTTAGTTAAAGCATCTCGTTTACCGCTTAAATTATCTTCTATTGAAATTTTTTCAAAAGAAAAAGTGGCTAATTTTTCATTAGTATTATCTTTTTTTGTTAAATAAAATTCAAAAGAAACTTGTGCTGTAACTGGATTAGTCCAAGCAATTTCTGTAGTGTCAAAGCCAAAATAATAATTCTCAATAATATCAGATTTTACCGGTAAATTTCGATAAGTAAACATCAAAGGAAGAAGGCTCTCCTTTATCTCATTAAGTTCATCTTCTGTATGGTCTTTTGTTAATTCGTGGATAGATATAGATTTATCTTTTAAATTAGAATCCAGAACCTTTTTATTTATTGAAAAATCAAAACTAGTTAACAGATCATTAAGTGAATTAAAAGCTAATAATTTTTCTGTAGATCTTTGTAAATGTTCAATTATTTGATCAATTTCATTTTTAATTAAATTTTTTGTCCCTTGAAAATCTAAATTAGAATTTTTAGATTTATAAATAGCAAGATTAACTTGGTTAGTCACTTGATCATACAACTCGTTTTTTTGATTTCTAGTTAAACCATCAATTGAATTAATTTTTGTATATAAACTATTTTCTATAGTAGAGAAGTTTTTATCTAGGGTTCTTCAATCAATAGTATTCATTCTACTTGATTGGGCTTTTTCAGATAATAAAGAATACACTTCATTTGAAGTCCTTGTTCTTTGACTCTTATAACGTTGAACTTCTAATTCAAGATTTGATTGATAAATTTGAGCTTGTTCATTAACATATTCATTTTCAGATGCATATTCACTTTGAAGTAAAGGAGAAGATTCGTAATTAATTTTTGAAGAATTAATAGTACTATTAATCATTTGTTGTTTTTGATTAGAAACATCATTTCAATCATGATTATTTGCAATAATTTGATCAATTGAATTAGTTTTTGAACATGATGATAATGGCACCAAAAAACTTCATATACTAATAGAAAGTATGCTTGCAATAAGACCGGTTTTATTCTTGAATTTCATAGTGTTCTATAA
>CAMWQH010000054.1 GCA_947176435.1 uncultured Mycoplasmataceae bacterium | reverse complement strand
GATAATAAGTTAGTAGCAGCGAATCAATCTATTGGTGTGTACTCACACTAGTAGATTTTTTTGTTATACAAGCAACTAAGAAAGGAGATTTATTATGAGTAATGGGGAAAGTTCGGTTTATTCTCATGAATTAAAATTTTATAGAAACTATTGTGCATCAAAAAGTACATGCATTGCATTAATTGTTTTTTCATTACTATATATTTTGTTATTTAGTCTTAATTGATTAACATATGAGAATCAAAAACTTATTGTATGTGTAGATTCAATTACAGAAATATGATGGTGTGCAACATCTATATTAGCTATATGCTATTCTATCTTTTATGCAAAAACATTAAAATCAATAAAGTATTTTAAGATACAAAAAGAATTAGCTACTATTTTTAAATTGTCTACCGGAATTCTAATAGTTACATGAGTAACATTTTGTTTCGTGATTGTATGCTTTGGATGTGCTGGTAATTTAATACCATTATGAGTATATGAGCAAAAAAATAGTTCTATGGTTATCTATTCATTAATGTTATGTATTGTTATATTTCTATTAGGTTTATCATCTATCGGATTATCAAAGTACATAAAATGTGGTAAAAAATATGAAATATTTTCAGAATACAAATTAATTAAAAAAGGAGAATAATATGAAATTAATAACAGAAGAAAAAATCAAAGAATTAGAAAAAGATGAATCTTTGAAATCAAATAATATCAAATCAATACAATCAAAATATGGTAATAACTTATCAATACAATTTAAATATGGTAACAACTGAATAGTTAGTATTTGTTTATGACTATTTCTTGGACACTTAGGAGCTCACAGATTATATTTAGGTCTTAAAAGTGGAATTGTCCAACTGATATTTACGTTCATTTGATTGCCAACAATATTAATTGTTTTATTAACATCTCTTGCAACGATTCGTGTTGGAGCTATTAGCGGTTTTCCATTAGTATCTTTGATTATTGGATGTGTATGTTTATTGGCTGGAGAAATCTGACAAATAGTTGATTTCTTCTTAATTATGTTCGGAAAAATAAGAAACAAATCTGGTGAACAAATTAAAGTATTTAGAAGCAAATAATATTATTTATAAAAATAAAAATCCCGGGCTAACCACCAGGGACTTTTTTAATTACTTAACAACTTTAAATTTGTTATCTATAAAAGCAATTGTTTTTCCTGGATTTGATTTAAATCCTTTGACTGCTAATTTAGAGACATTGTTATAGTCTTTCTTAGCTTTTGTTAAGTTATTAACAAAATATGTTTGGATAGCATAGTTAATACCAAATGCTGTTAGTAATTCATTCTTATCAGTAATTACTACTATAGTAGCAGCTGGTCTAATATTAGATACTGCTCTAATAGTATCTACATCATTTGTAAATAGAGTTACAAATTCGTATGGGAAACTTGGAGCAACATCTGATCCATAAGGTAATAACTTAGTTGCAATTGTTTGAGCGATAATCTTTGCTTTAATTGGTAATTTAGCCTTAGGGAAATAGAAAGTTAAAGCACGGTTATAGTCAAACAATAATTCAGACTTAACATCGATTGCAGCCATAGTGCTTACAGCACGAACTGGGAATAATCCTTGAGCTGATTCGCCTGATAACATTGTTGAATCTGCTCCACGTTCAACTGCAAAAAATACATCAGTAACTTCAGCACGGGTTGGTTGGATGTTTCTTTCTAATGAATCTAACATTTGCGTAGCAACAATTACTGGTTTACCTACATAACGACATTTTCTAATCATGTATTTTTCCCAGTAAGGAACATCATAATAAGGAATTTCAAGAGCTAGATCACCACGAGCAACCATGATACCATCACTTGCTTTAATGATTTCATCAATATTTTTAATAGCATGAGTAGTTTCAATCTTAGAGATTATTTGGATGTGGTTATTCTTATTTTTCTTTAAAATTGCTCTAATTTCGTTAACGTTTTCTTTAGAGTTAACAAAACTAGCGGCAATGTAATCTAAATTATTGTCAATAGCAAATTGAACGTCTTTTTTGTCTTTTTCAGACATAAAAGGCATGGTATACATAGTATCGGGTAAGTTAATTCTTTTTTTCTCTCCTACAACACCAGAGTTTAATGCTGTAGCATAAATTAATCCTTGCTTAGCATTGACTTTGTCAATTTTTAGTTGAAGTTTACCATCATTAACTAAGATAATACCCCCTACTTTAACGTCGTTTGCCATGTTATATTTACCAGTAGAATCTGTAGCAAAGAATTGTTTAGTATCTCCTACAATGTTCTTCTTAGTATAAATGATTACTTTAGAACCCATTTCTACTGTTTGAGTATCTTTTTTAAATTTACCCAAACGAATTTCTGGTCCTTTAGTATCTAACATAATTGAAATATTCTTTTTCAATTTGTTAGCTACTTCACGAGCAATCTTAATTCTTAAAGATTGTTCTTCATAAGAACCGTGAGAGAAATTAAGTCTTACACAGTTTACCCCTGACTTAATGATTTCTTCCATTGTTTGGTATGCAAGTTTTTTACTTGCAGCATTCTTTGGATCATTTAACATATCCAAATCTCATAATTTTTGAGTAATTGCAGGACCTAGGGTTGCAATAATCTTTGTTCTTTTAAAATAACTTACCATTTTATTCTCCTTAAGCTTTTAGCTTATTTAATTTAATAACTCTATTTAATTTCTTATCAAGTGAATCAATCTTCTTACCTTGTTGTTTAACAGTTTCAACTAAAGGTTGAAATTGAGTATCTGATCAGTTTTTAAATCAGCTAGGCATTTTAGGTTGTCTAACACCTAGTTTTTTAGTTTTTGTTTGCTTTACTTTTTGTAAAAAAACGGTCCTAAATGTTTTTGATTCTTGCTTTAAATTAGAGTATTTATGTTTTCTCATGTATATATTAATTATATAAATTACATTAAAGCCAAGTCTTTATATTCTTTAAGAATATCCATTTTATTTTTCTTTCTAGGCATCTTTGTTGCTTTTGCAATATCAATATCAACAATTTGACCTTTTACTACAGAGATTACTCTGTTAACATTTCCTTTAACAACACAATCTAAAGCGTGACATGCCATTAAAGAAGCGTTTGCCCGGTCTCATGCATCGGTGATACCACCACGTTGTACGTGACCGATAACATTAACTCTTGTAGTACGTCCGGTTTTTTCTTGCATTCATTTAGCAATTTCTTGTAATGATGGTAAACCATCTTTACCATATAAACTTTCAGTAACTACAAATAAACAAGAACGTTTACCATTAGCTTTTACTTTATTAGCGATTTCTAAGAATTGTTCTTTAGTTTTAATATTATCTTTTGTGACAATAGCTTCAGCATCTGCAGCTACTCCTGCATAAATAGCAAGATCACTAAAACCTCTACCCATAACTTCACAGAAACAAATTCCTGAGTGAGAATCAAATGAGTCTCTTAATGCATCTAAGACATTAACAATTCTATTTAAACAAGTGAAGAAACCGATAGTTTGTTCACTACTAGAGATATCGTTATCAATTGTTCCGGGTAATCCCATTACTTTAGCACCTAAGTGAGCTAAACCAGCGGCTCCTTTATATGTACCATCTCCACCGATACAGAATAAGACATCAATTTTCTTTTCTTTTAAGATATTTACCCCAATCTTTTTAACTTCAGGTTTATAGAAGTCAGTACTACGCGCTGAACCAATAAAGATGTTACCGCGTGAATTGTAGTTTTCAATTCAACGTAACATTTCGTTGTCAACTTGTCTAAAATTTTTAGCTAATAAACCTTTGTAACCATCATAAATTAAGTATGGTGTAATACCAAGGCTTATGGCTTTTTTAACCAATGTAATCACTACATTGTTCATACCAGGAGAGTTACCACCTGAAGCCAAGATGGCAATCTTCTTTATTTTCTTTGTAGATTTATTAGTTTTTTTCATTATTACTTAACAGAAATATTCTTAAATGTTTTAACACCATCGTATGAAGCTTGAACACCTAATTCGTTTTCGATTTCAATTAAACGGTTATATTTACAGATTCTTTCAGATCTTGACATAGAACCAGTTTTAATTTGACCAGTTCCCATAGCAACTGCTAAATCAGCAATTGTTGTGTCTTCTGTTTCACCTGAACGGTGAGATACAACTGCACATCAGTTAGCATCTTTTGCAATCTTAATTGTTTGCATAGTTTCAGTTAATGAACCGATTTGGTTTAATTTAATTAAAACAGCGTTTGTAACTTTCATTTCAACCCCTTTGAAACAAATCTTAGGGTTAGTACAATATAGATCATCACCAACGATTTGAACGTGTTTACCAATACGTTCCATTAATTTAGCAAAACCTTCTCAGTCGTTTTCACTTAAACCATCTTCGATTGAAATGATTGGGTATTTCTTAGTTAATTCTTCTAAGTAATCAATCATTTGATCAGTTGTTTTGTGAGCTTTATCACTTGATAAAATGTTTTCAGCTAAAGCTTTCTTGAATACATAAGTCTTAGTTTCAGGGTCATATAATTCAGAAGCAGCTACGTCTAAAGCAATAGCAACATCTTTATCAACACCCGGTTGGTAACCAGCAGCTTTAATAGCTTCTACCATTAAGTCTAATGCATCTTCTGCTTTATCTAAATCAGGAGCAAATCCACCTTCGTCTCCTTTACCTGTTGATTGGTGACGAGATTTTAAGATACTTTGTAGTGCATGAAAACATTCACTAGCAATTTGCACAGCTTTCTTAATGCTTGTAGCACCAACTGGCATAAACATAAATTCTTGAAAGTCAATTGTGTTGTCGGCGTGCGCTCCACCGTTAATAACGTTTAACATTGGAACAGGCATCTTGTAAAGATTATCATTTGAGTTTAAGATATCTTCACGGATGTATCTGTATAAAGGCTTACCTAAAGAGTTAGCAGCAGCATGGGCACATGCTAATGAAACAGATAAGATAGCGTTAGCACCTAAATTTGTTTTAAATTCAGTACCATCTAATTTAATCATTGCTTCATCAATTTCTCTTTGATTAGTTACATCCATACCAATAACAGCTGGAGCAATAATCTTCTTTACATTTTCAACAGCTTTTAATACACCTTTACCATTGAAACGTTTTTTATCTCCATCTCTTAATTCAAGAGCTTCTCTTTCTCCAGTAGAAGCGCCAGAAGGTACCATTGCTTTCCCTACACCACCAGTTGATGTTTTTACAATACATGCAACTGTAGGAAAACCACGAGAGTCGATAACTTCATATGGAATTACTTCAGTAATTTTTATTTTCTTTCCGAACATATTTTTATTTTTCTCCTAATTTATTAATAAAAATAATTATATACACA
>CAMWQH010000053.1 GCA_947176435.1 uncultured Mycoplasmataceae bacterium | reverse complement strand
CTTTATTATTACGTAAATGTTTTTGAAGTTCTTCAGCAACTAATTTAAGTGATGTTTTACCAGAATTAATATCATCAGTAGATTTAATTCTAGATAAGTGAGAAAGAAGAATAATTTTGCAATTATTCTTGATTAAATAATTTAATGTAGGAAGAGTAGCAACAATTCTTTTTGTGTCAGTAATTTTACCATCTTTAATTGGAACGTTAAAATCTAAACGAACAATTACTTTTTTACCATTTAGATCAACATCTCTTAATGTTTTTTTATTTAACATGATTTATTGAAGACTATAAGTTTGCAAAATGGATTGTTGTTCTTACTAATTGGTTAACGTAAGAAGATTCATTGTCATATCAAGTAAATACTTTATACATTTTCTTTCCGTTAACTTCAAGAGCCATAGTCATCTTTGGATCAAAGATTGAACCATGAGTTTCACCGATAATGTCGCATGAAACAATTTCATCACCGTTGTAACCTAAAGTGTCAGTTACAGCAGCTTTCATTACTGAATTAATTTCTTCAACAGTTGTGTCTTTTTCAAATTCACAAGTTAAATCAACGATTGAACCAGTAATAGTTGGTACACGAACAGCTAAACCATGTAATTTACCTTTTAATTCAGGCAATACTAAACCAATAGCTTTAGCAGCACCAGTTGAAGTAGGCACCATTGAGAAACAAGCAGCACGTGCTCTTCTTAAATCACGGTGTGGAGCATCTTGTAATCTTTGGTCTGCAGTGTATGCGTGAATTGTAGTCATCATACCTTTAACAATACCAAATTTATCATTCAATACTTTAACCATCGGAGCTAAGGCGTTAGTTGTACATGAAGCACCAGAAATAACGGTATCAGATGCTTTTAAAATTTGGTGGTTAACACCATAAACGATTGTAGGCATTTCACCTTTACCAGGCGCAGAAATAATAACTTTCTTAGCACCAGCTTGTAAATGTTTAGAAGCACTTTCTTTATCTACAAAACGTCCAGTTGATTCAATAACAATGTCAACATTCAATGATTTTCATGGCAATTGAGCAGGGTCTTTTTCAGCAAAGATTGGAATTTTTTTACCATCAATAATTAAATTTGATTCATCAGCTGAAATTTCATTTTTCATTATTCCATGAGCTGAGTCATATTTTAATAAGTGAGCTAAAGTTTTAGCATCAG
This sequence comes from uncultured Mycoplasmataceae bacterium, assembly GCA_947176435.1. GTDB lineage: Bacteria > Bacillota_I > Bacilli_A > Mycoplasmatales > Mycoplasmoidaceae > Malacoplasma_A. The sequence goes on along the minus strand of CAMWQH010000053.1, from coordinate 4,190 downwards.
TTAAGTCATTAATACCAACAACTTCTACTTCAGATTTTTTAATTAGTTCTCTGAAAACTAATCTACCGATTCTACCGAATCCGTTAATTGCAATTTTTTTTGACATATTTTCTCCTATTTTTATAATACTTAAATATTATATTTATTAATTAATAAATATATAAAAAAATGTGGGTTTACACCCACATTTTAAGAATAATTACATTGATTCAAGAGCATTTATATCTAATAATTTTAATCCTGAAGCAAGTGCGTTCTTAATTGCCATACATAATCAATATCTTTGTTGGCTAAATTTTATATTCTTGTCATTAATAATTTGACATTTACCATAGAATGAATGAAATAGCTTAGCAAGATTTAATAAGTAATTAGTAATTTTATTAATTTCACAAGATTTACTTACTGCCTCAATAGTAGGAACAAAGTAATTTAATTCATCAATTATTTGTTTTTCAATGTCTTCTTTTAATAAATCAAATTTTTTAACTCTTTTAAATTTACCAATTGAAAGCAATTTGCAAATTCTTGCATGAGCATATTGAACATAATAAATTGGATTATTGTTAGATTTATCAATAGCTTTATCAATATCAATTTCTAAATGAGTTGAAAGGGTTTGACTAGCAAGATACCATCTTGCCGCATCTTTGCCTATTGCATTAACTAGATCGCTTAGTGTTAAGGAGTTACCAGTACGTTTAGACATTTTAAATTCTTGACCATTTTTAACTAATCTAACCATTTGCATAATAAGAATTTCAATTTGCTCTTTCTTATATCCAAGTAATTGGATAGCGATTGTCATACGGTCTGCATAAGATTTATGGTCTGCACCTCAAACATTAAATATTTTGTCATATCCTCTAGAAAGTTTAATCTTATGATATGCAATATCAGGAGTGAAGTATGTATTAGAACCATCAGATTTAATTAATACACGATCCTTGTCATCTCCCAGTTCAGTTGTTTTAAGTCAAAGAGCATTCTCGCTTTTATAAGTGTGAGATGCTAAAGAATCAAGAGCAATTTTTATTAAATCTTTTTTATATAAATCAGATTCGTGGAATCAAATATCCATATCTACCCCAAAGTTATGCAATGTTGTTTTAATAACATTCAACATATATGTTGCAGAATAATTTTTAAAAAAATCGACCACTTCTTTTTTATCAGTAATTTTATCATAGTTGTATTTAACTTTAAGAAACTTATCTCCATGTTCTTGCTTAATACATTGAGCAACATCTATTATTTCTTTACCATGATAAGAATCTTCTGGTAACTCGTCTTTTTTATCAAATAGTTGTTTATATCTAATCAAAACAGATAGAGCTAACTTATTAATTTGATTTCCGCCATCATTAATGTAATATTCACGATTAACTTTTATACCGTTTTTTTCTCATACTCTTGCAATGGTATCACCAATTGCAGCATTACGCGCGTGACCAATGTGCAATAAACCAGTAGGGTTTGCAGAAACAAATTCAATATTGTAAAAAAGTTTTTTAGATTTTTGTTGACCGAAATCTTTTTCTAAATCAATTGCTTCATTAATGACTTCTTTGTTATATTCTGGAGATAATCAAACATTCAAAAATCCGGGACCTACAATTTCAGCTTTTTTAAAAATACTTTTTGGTAGGCTTTTGATTATTTTTTTACCAATAGGTTGTATCAAATCTCTACTAATTCCCGATTTCATTAAAACGTTTGTTGAGTAATCACCAAATTTTAAATCCTTAGTCTTTTGAAGATTACAGTCAAACTCACTTAGTGATTTGTTTTCATTAAAAAAACTAGCTATTTCACGATAAATAATAACATTCATTTTTTTCTTTACATCAGCTATAACGTTTCTAGAATATTTCATATTTTAAAAATTATATATTTAATTTAATTTATTTAATTCTTAAATTAGGACCTTCTAATTTAAATTTTTGACCATTTGTTGTTGCAATAATTCTTTGAATTAATCTATTACCACTAATTTGTCCACAACAAGCAACAAGTTTTCTTTGTAATTCTTCAAAAGAAAGATTGGATGTAAAAAATGTTGGTTTATTCTTTTGCATTCTTGAATTTAATAAGACCATTAAATGATCACTATAAAATCATGCATTTGTTTTTTCTGCTCCTATGTCATCTAAGAACAAAACATCTGCTTGCATAAATTTATTAATAATTTGAATATTTTGTTTATTTGCTTCTTTGTCATCAAAACCTTGTTTTAAATTAAAAACTAAATCTGGAACAAAGCAATAAGCAACCTTTTTACCCGTTCTTGCCAAATCATTTGCAAAAGCAATGGTTGAATATGTTTTTCCTATACCGAAAGTACCATAAATATAAATTCCATAATTAAAATTTGGATTCTTAGTTAATTTAGAAAACTTTTTAATTAATTCTTTTTTAAAAATATTGGTTGAGTCACCAAAATATTTCCTTGTTATAGATAAATCTAAAAAAGAATTTGGAAAAGAGCGGTAAAGATAATTTTTAGCAAATAATCTTGACTCATTTAATTTTGCCATTTTGGTACAAGGAACAGATTTATAAACTAATTTATTATCAACCCTTGTCAAAATTAAGTGGTACGAAGATCCGTTAATGCAATGATCTAGTATTTGATCACAAAGTATTTGCTCATCTACCATTTTTTTAATACCATTAAAAAAAGTAGTAAATTCTTGGTCAGTTAATTTAAGTTTTTCAACTAGTGGATGGTGTTTATATAAATTAATTTGCTCTTGAGTTAAGTCTTTTACTTTAGTTAAACTGAACTTTTCAAGAGATTTTTCTAATAACTCTTTATTCATACTAAATGTTTTCTCAATCTATAGCTTCTTGTTTAAACAATTCTGAAGAAGGTTTAGTATTTAATTCATTAATGTCTTTATTTTTAAATCTAAAGAAATTGTAAATATCAGTTAATGTATTTAAATTTAATCCGTTAATTGTTTTCGCAATTTTGCAAACATAAGTTCTATTTAATTTTCCGTTAGTTTTAAAAATTGTGAAATCCACTAATAAGTTAATAACATAATCAGAAAGTTTGTAACTCTTTCTTAAAACTTCTATTGTTTCTTTTTCATCAGAAGATAATGGTGCTTTATAAATTGCTGACAAATATTGTTCCGAGTTCAAATTTTTATATTCATTGAATATAGTTTGAATCTGTTCAGAAGTTAAATTTTTCACAAACATAGCTGCATTTCTGTGTAATTTAATATTTGAAAAAACCGAAACATTTTTTGCGCTATTAATGTATTCATGAAATTTCAAAGAAAGTAAATCTTGATCAACTTCAAAAGTGTTTTCGGTGGAAACTATACAACCATAAATAATGTGCTCAATTTCACTTTCTGATAAATTGTAATTTTGATAATAACTTTCAATAATCGCCTTGCATTCATTGTTAATAACAATTAATGTAGATGTGTTTTTTGCTATATTTTCGTACAACTTATCAAAGTTAAACGTTTTTACTTCATTTAATTCTTTGTTATCAAAAATCATTTCAAAAGTTGAAGAAACGTTTGTTGAATCAGATGGAATTCTTGAAGGCATATACATATATTCAAGTTTTTCATAATTCAATTGACCAATTGATTTAATTAATAAATAACGGTATTTTTGGTTGTTTATAAATTTATCAAAAGATAATGGTTGCTTAATAAGGAAATGATAAATCATTTCTGTTTGATTAGCATTCTCTTGTAAATATGTTTGTAATAAACCTATAGCCTCCAATTTACTTCTTAATTCGGAAAATTTAATAGGAGAATGCCCACACGCATCATTAAAATCTTTTAAATATGACGAAACACCAATAATTTTAACTTGTTTATTTGATTCATGATACAAGTTTATGTATAGGTTTATAGCTTCAGATCCAATAATAGGAGAATATAGGTCATATAGTAATTCATAGTTAAGTGTGTATCCATAGTCTTTATAGATTACATATTTAACATTGAATAACATATAAACTTCTTCTCCTTTCAAATAAATTTTAATCAACAACTAAAGTAAGTTATTGCGTAAAAAGAAGTATAAAAATTTTTTAAAATTTATCTACAATTTTTTTGATTTCGCTATAGAAATTTTTTTTATTTTTTGAGTTATCTACAAAGAAATCACATTTTATAGTGGTTGATTTTATGGGGTTTTTTAAGTTTCCCACA
>CAMWQH010000052.1 GCA_947176435.1 uncultured Mycoplasmataceae bacterium | reverse complement strand
ATGTTTTTACCTGAAAAAAAACTAAATTTTCTAAAAAAGAAAAATGTTTTGTAACTAACCAAACAACATTAAATTCTGACCAAATTAATGAAATTAAAAAATATTTTTCAAATAGAAATATTTATTTTGACAATGGTTGTTGCCCTGAAATATTATTAAGACAAAAAAACTTGAAAAATGTTATTAAAAAAATTGATATGTTGTTAGTTATTGGCGACAAAAATTCTAATAATGCTATCGCACTAACAAACATTGCAAAAGTAAATAATAAAAAATTTTATTTAGTGAATTCTCCTACTCAAATTACTAAAAAAATGCTTTTAAAAACTAACAAAATAGGGATTTGTACAAGTGCTTCAACACCTAAAATTTTATACGATAAAATTTATAAAAAATTAGTTAGCATAGCTAACTAAAATTTTAACTTTACCTTTAACTTTTAATTCCATTTTGCTTTTTCCAACAACTAAGAAAGAATCACCTTTTTTAATTTTTTGCTTGAAGTTAACTAATTCGCCCAATCCATCAATTACGGTACACTGTAATCATTTTGCTTTTCTATAAAAATATGTTTTTTGAGAAGAATTATTAATTTTTTTCAAAGTAAAACTCTTAGTCTTAATGAGTGTTTCTTTATTTTTAGTATATTTAGGAATTTCAAATGGAGCTGAAATATTATCTAGTGACTCTTTAATATGTAATTTTCTAGAAGGATCAACTTTTTGACGATCATAATCATATAGTCTAAATGTAACATCTGATGATTGTTGAAGTTCATATATTAATAAACCCGATTTAAGTGCGTGGATTGTACCTGTTGGAACATAAATAAAATCACCATGTTTAACTTTTTTGTTCTTAAGTAATTTCTTTCATTCTCCGTTTTTAACTTGAGAAACAAGTTCTTTTTTTGTTTTAGCATTATGACCGTAAATTATTGACCCATTTTTCTTAGCGCCTAATACATATCAACATTCATTTTTACCGAATTCATTAAAATGTTCTTTGGCATATTTATCTTTTGGATGTACTTGAATGCTTAAATCATCATTACAATCCAATAACTTAACTAACAATGGATATTCTTTAGTTTTAGGATTGTTGAATATCTTTTTATTCTTCTTATATAAGTCATATAAAGAAATTCCTTTATATTCTCCATTAGTAATAACGGAAGATTTTCCTTTATATCCACTAACAACTCAAGCTTCACCTGTATGGCTAGATGGTAATTTAAATCCAAATTGTTTTAAATTATCAGAGCCTCAAATTTTTTCACTAAAATATGGTTTTAAAAATAATATTTTGTTCATATATTAATTTTATTATTTATGTCTTATTATCAATAATTTTATTTATACTAATAACTATATATATTATTGGGAGAAAAAAATGGGAATATTTAGTATTAACCACTTAATCCTTAATGCTGATTGCAAAACTCAAAAAGAAGCTTTTGAGTTAATTGCTAAGCAAGCTAAGAAATTAGGTGTAATTAATAATGAATCTAACCTTATTAATGGATTAATTAGACGTGAAAAAGTTTCTACCACTGGAATGAAGCAATCTTTTGCTATTCCTCACGCTATGAACTCTGATATTAACAAACCAGCAATCATTGCAGTTAGATTCAAAAACGGAATAGACTGAAAATCATTCGATAAGAAACCAGTTAAATTCGCTATTGCTCTATTGATTCCAAAACAAAATCTATCTGATTTACATATGGAATATTTAGCAAGAATTTCAACTGCTTTAATGGATGAATCAATTTGTGATAAGTTATTAAAAGCTAAAGACAAGAAAGTTGTTTACAACTTAATTGCTAAAGCTATTAATGAAAAAGACACAGATCTTTCTATTACAAAATCTTCTAAGAAAAAATCTAAACCTACAAAAATAGATTCATCTAAACCATTTATTATTGGTGTGTCTGCTTGTGCTACAGGTATTGCACACACATTTATGGCTAGAGAAGCTCTTGAAAAAGGTGCAAGTAAATTAGGGTATAACATTCACATTGAAACCGAAGGTCAAAATGGTCGCGAACACGCTGTTACTCCAGAATTAATTGAAAAAGCTGATTATGTTGTAATTGCTGCTGATATTTCAGTAGATACTGAAAGATTTGCAGGAAAGAAGATTTATTTCTGTGATACTAACGCAGCAATTAACAATCCTGAACAAACTTTAAAGAATGTTATTTCTAAAGCTGCAATTGGCGGACAAATAAGTTCTAAGAAAAACGCTCAAACATCTGCTAAAGGAGAATCTACTGGCCTTGAATTTAAAGCAACAGGTAAGAAAATGGATAAATTTATGAAACCTTTCTTATCTGGTGTTTCACACATGATTCCTGTAATTGTATTCAGTGGTATTATCTATGCTTTATTAAACGCTATTAATATGGCTCTTCCTAAAGAATGAATTCCTGTTGATGGTTTGGGTGATGATAACTTAGGAAATTGAGTAACTCAAGGAGCAATCAAAGGAACAGTAATGTGATATGCAATGCAAGTTGCAAATGCCGGTTTTGCACTATTTACTGCTATTATGGGTGCATATATTGCTGAAGCCATTGGTGGTCGTGCTGCTTTCGGTCCTGGTTTAATCGCTACATATGTTGCTGCTACTCCAGATTGATATTTCTTCTATAAAGGTTTACCAAGCGCAGTTGCTACTGGTCATTATGGAACATATATAAACAAAATTACTAATGAAGTGATTACAAATCCAAATGATCCTATTATGGTTAGTAATATTAGTTTAGCTATTTTTGCTGCTTTATTAATGGGTTTTGGTGCAGGATATTTAGTTAAATGAATAAACACTTGAAAAGTTAAACCTATATTTAGAAGTTTAATGTCTATTATCTTTATTCCTGTAGTTGCTACAGCTGTTCTAGTATTCCCATTTACTTTCCTATTATCTGGTGTTTTAGGATGCTTCATGAATTATTTTGCATATGGATTATCAATTGCAGGAAGTACAAAAGGTGTTAACTTCTTAATGGGATTCATATTAGGTGCCATGGTTGGTGTTGATATGGGTGGACCAATTAACAAGATTGCCGTTGCTACAGGTTCATGTTTAATTTTGGTTGATCCAAGATTAATGGGTGCATGTGCTGCCGCTATTCCAGTTGCTCCGTTAGGATGTGGTTTAGCTACAGTTATATTTAGAAAAGTATTTAATGATGAAGAAAGAAAGGTTGGTGTTTCTTCAATCGCTTTAGGTTGCATGGGTATTTCTGAAGGTGCAATTCCAATGTTTACAAAAAATCCAAAGCAAACATTAATTGCCAATATTATCGGATCAGCTGTTGCTGGTGGATTAGCATTCTGTTTCTGCTGTGGTGGTCACGTTTCAATGTGAGGTGGCCCATTAATCGCATTATTCTTAGGTGTATATGCAGATCCAGGTCAAGCTGGTGCTGCTACAATTCCTACAATTTTTGGTGGAAGCGATACAAATAGTCCATTAATTTATATTTCAATTCTTTGATATTTCTTAGCAATTGCTGCAGGCATGATTGTTCAAATGTTTATTTACGGTGCTTTAGTTGGTAGAACTCGTAACTTAAGTATCTTTGGTCGTCAATTAAAATCTAAAAGAATAGCAAAATAGTTATGGCTGATAGACAAGAAAGTACACAAGTTAAAAAAGAAACATCATCACATTTTAATTGGATAATAACTTTGTTATTATGCTTATTTCTTGGTGAAATAGGAGTACATAGATTTTATGTAGGTAAAATTGGTACGGGTTTACTTTACTTATTCACTTTAGGGTTATTTGGTATAGGTGTTTTAATTGATCTCATTATAATTGTGTGTGGATCATTTAGAGACAAATCAGGTTATAAAATTAAACCTGTGTAATTAAAACAAAGTAAGCCAAATGCTTACTTTTTTATTATTATTTATTCTTAGATTTTATTGTTTGGTTTATGTCAACCAATTGTTTAATCTTTTCGTCTCTTGTAGATAAATCTGAAGTTAATGTATCATTTATTTTGCATCATTTAATGTAATTAGCTTTCGCAGTGATAATTGTTTTTAATAAAGCTGTATATTTATTAACTAAACGTTTTTTATCTGTTTTAGATGATAGATTAAATTCATCGTCTGAAGCTATTTGAGATAACAATTCATTTGTAATATTTAAATCTTGCTTGTTTTTAAAATATTCTGTTAAGGAATTAATTGTCACTTTACCATCTTTACTTAATAAGTAAGAGAGATTGTTAAATATCTTTATTTCGGGTTGATTAATAAAGTATTTCCCAAAAGATAAATCTTCTGAATAAGCTTTTTCGATAAATTCATTATGATTTATCAAAAAAGCAATTAAACTTCTAGTAGCATTTAATACTCTTGATAAAACAAGTTGGCCAGACATTTGTAAAGAAATATTTACAGATTTTTGTAAATTTACTTCTAATGAATTATCTAATTCGATTAATTCTTTTTGTTGCTCTTCAAAATTAAAATTTTGATTCTTTTTTGGAGAATTGTAATTTCTTAATTGCTTGTTGTATATAGAAGGTTGCTTATTGAATTCGTTAAATTTAATTTGTAAATCATTAACTTTGATCCCTGTTAATTTTTCAATTAACTCGAAATGTTTTGTTTTTAATAGAACATCACCGTAATCAGCCATTTCTTTTAAAACAAAATTAATATTCGATTGAATTTCATCTAATGATTTTTGATTTGATAACTTAATGTCTATTAAGTAAGAAATGAAGTCTCTTCTATTTTCGACTATTTGACCAACTGCAGATTTACCTTTGTGTTGCATTAATTCATCAACATCTTTGTCTTGTTTATCGTATTTACCAATAACATATGTATTAAAACCATTTGCCATTAGTTTTTTTCCATTTTCAATTGTTGCTAATTGACCTGCATTATCATTATCAAAACATAAAATTACAGTTTCTAATTCTAAAGAATTAAGAAGGTTCAAATGCTTGTCAGTTAAAGCAACACCCATTGTAGCTAATACGTTTTTGTGACCACAATTGTATAAAGCAATTGCATCCATAAATCCTTCAACAATAATCACACGTTTATCGTTTAATTCTCTAACCCTATTGAAATTAAATAATAAGTTACCTTTTGAAAATACTTTTGTTGATCCTGTATTTAGATATTTAGTAGAGGAATTGCCAGTAGTTCTTCCGCTAAACCCAACAATGTAATTATTGTTATCATAAATTGGAATAGTGATTCTATCAATTAAAAAATCAGTTGGTCTTTCTTCTTCATTTAAATAAATAATTCCAGCTTCTAATAATTCTTTTTCATTCCAAGTTAATTCGCTTGAACGTTGGGAACCCAAGAAATTATTATTGTTAGTTAAAATTTTATAAATCA
>CAMWQH010000051.1 GCA_947176435.1 uncultured Mycoplasmataceae bacterium | reverse complement strand
TTTTCAACGAAATTGCAAAAAATGACAAAAAAATGCACTTCAATGTGCATTTGTTCATTTAAAGCAATTAATTACGCAGCTGTCCAACCATTAGTTGGAAAATCTCCCTTAACACCTGTAGAAGGATCGTCATTTCCTTGTAATCAATTTAATAAATTTTGTGAACTTATTACAGTTGGATGAGCAGAAATCACTTTTCCAGTTGGAGAAATGTTTAAAAAAGCACTATAACCAATAGAAAAATCTTGAAAAAATATTTGATCGCCGGTATAAGGGTCGAATGTTATTTCTGATAGGGAACTGCAATTACTAAAAGCATTATTGTCGATATTATTTGTATCATATGCAAAATGAATAGATTCTAAACCGCTCCATTCAAAAGCAGAAGAAGCAATTTGTGATACAGCAGTTGATGATAAATCAACATTTGTTAATGAAGTACATTCAAAAAATGCGAGTGAATAGATTGCATTCAATTGGGTCGCTTTTGAAAAATCAACATTTTTTAATGAACAACATTCATAAAAACACTCCATGGAAATAGATTTTAAACTACTTGGGAATGAAACTGATGTTATAGCACAATTAACAAAAGCATCTTCATCAATTTCTACCGTTCCATCAGGAAACAAAATTTCTCCGCATGCTAAAGAACCACAGACTGGATTGTTGTTTGATCATGTGTATTTACCAGTTGTTGAATCTTTTTTAACAACAACCTTACCTGAACCAACATTGTCTGCAAGCCCATATACAAGATTATTATTAACAGGGAAAACTATACTAACTAATGAAAAACAATTTTCAAAAGCATGATCACCTATGCTATTAAGTGTTTTAGTGCATCTTGAAAAATCAACATTTATCAATGATGAGCAATTAGTAAAAGCTCGTTTACCAAGACTATAAAAACAATCTGGGAAAGCAATCGTAACTAGCGATGAACAATGTTCAAAAGCATTATCACCGATAGTATCTAAGGAACTTTGCGAAAAATCAATTGTTTGTAAATTAGTACATCCAGAGAATGCGTGGTCAAAAATACTTTCAACAGCAAAACAATTTGTAATAGTAGTTAATGATTTACATCCATTAAAACAACTAGATCCAATACTCATAAAATAAGCGCATTTAACTTCTAGCAACGCTTCACAACCATTAAAACAATCTGTAGGAAAACCATTATCAATTTCTGAATTAGAAAAGTCAACTAATGTTAGTGAAGTACAACCTTGAAAAGTAGCGCCAACATCATATGAAAAATCAAACTTAGATCCAGTAGACTCTACTGTATTTATAAATGTATTATTTTGAAATGCCTTATTTCCAACATGTTGCAAGTGTTCATCAAAAATAATTTTTTTGATAAAATTTGGAAGCTTACCATCAAAAGCTTCATCCTTAATCGTAAAAACTCTTTCTGGCAATTTTATGGTGTTAAATTGTGAATAATAGTCTTGACGATTGATGAATTCTTGACTAAATCCAATTAATTCATTCCCTTGAATATTGTAAACTGAATCTGGAAGTATATTTTCTTCAACTACATTTATCCAAATTGTCTCGCTTCCAATTAATCTATTAGTTTGTCTGTCAGTAGCTTCAATAACAATCGGAGCATAAACCACTTGATCAAAAGCTTCGTTAGCAGTTAGTTTCCCACTACTATCAATTTGTATACTACGATGTGAAATTACATTTAAAGCATATTGATCAGTACAATCAGCTCCATTAACAAAAACAGAAAATTTACCATCAAAAAATGGTTTCGAACCAACACAACATTGATAATGTGTTTTGCCGTTTCATGAGGTTTTAACATCTTTGTCTACAAAAGATGTATTACTACATCCATAAACCATTCCACAAGATACTCCTGCAGCAACTATACCAATTGATGCAATTGTTCACATTGTAGCCCATAGAATATTTTTTCTTTTAACTGATTTTTCATCAACATTAAAGATGTTTTTTTTATTCTTCATATGTTTGCTTTATTTTAAAGAATAACTTAACTATTCTGCAGTTCAACCGGTTTGTGGAAAACCAGGTAAAGTTTTAAATCATGCAAGTAATTTTTCTGATGTGTAACCGTTTTTAGGGTTTTTAACTTTAATTGTTCCAGTACTACATAAATTTTGAAAATTATTATTATATCCAAAAGGATAATCTACAAGTAGAGTTTCAGGATCAGTGCCTAACCCATTTCACTCAATAAAACGAATATTATGGATTTCAATATTGTCTGTGCCAAATGCTCCATCAATAAGTTTAATAGTGCTTGGAAGAGAAATTTTAGTATTATTAATATTATCACCATAAGCACAAAAAGCACCACCTTCAATTGTTTCCATACCTTCTGGAAACTCCATATATTCTCAAAAAGAATAACCATCTGCAAAATCACAATTAATGATTTTACATTTTGAACCTTCTTCAAATCTAAGTTGAGTAAGAGTATTTGGAAAGAATTGAAAAGCATCTTCAGTGAAAATATTTCTGGTAATTTGTGTTACATTTTTTGGAATCAACATAGTGTTATAACTATATCATTCATCTAAACTAATAATTCTTTTTAATCCTATTAATGCTCCATTTTCGTCTATATCATATAGATCCTTTGGAATAGCGTTAATTGGTCACTCGTTTTCGTTATCACAGCATGAAGATGCAATAGTTGGAATTGTTGCAACAATTCCTAATCCACAAGTAATACTTGCGATAGTTTTAATTAATTTTTTGTTCATATTTATCTCCTATAAGAAATATTTATACTTCTTTTTTTTTTTTTTTTTTAAAAAAAATTTAATATTTTTTGGTTTTCAACCAACTGGCAATCCTCCTTTAGTTTGTAGAAATTCAAGGAGTTGTTGAGAAGTGTATGTTTTTTGTTGGTTAGTTATTTGAACTGTTCCAATATCAGCAACACTTGAAAACGCACTTGCATCAATGGTTCCGGCTGGTTCTCTAGCTAGATATTTCGTTTCACACAATGCTTGTAAGTTGTGAATCATATTCAAAAGCGTCTTGACCAATTGTTGTTAAGCTACTTGGTAAAAGTATAGAAGTTAATGATATGCATCAAGAAAATGTGCCTATGTCAATTGTGGTTAAATTAACACAAATTTAACAAATTGATTGAAACTAACTTAAAATAGCGAGCAAAAATAAAGTTTCCATTTTCTCTTAAATTTTTGGGAAATTTAATTGAAGTTAGAGAAGATGCACCAAAATATTGATTAACAAGAGAAGTAAGATTATTGCAATTTGAAAAATCAATTGAAGTGAATATAAATTTTTCAAAACATTCAGCACTAAGTGAAGTTAAATTAGATCCTTTAGCAAAAGTTACTTTTTTAATATATTCTAGAATTGTTGTATATTGAACTGGCCTACTAACAAAAAAAGCATCAAATGCAATGCTCGTTACATTAACTGGAATTATCATTAAATTACAATCAGTAAATTTATCTTTATAAATATCAGAATCTGGATTATTTAAAAAATCACTTTTAAATCCTTTTAAAACATTGTTGTCATCTATATCATAAACTTTATCAAGTAATGCTTTTATTGATGTGTTACTACATCCGCAGCTTATAGCTGCAAAAGGAATTGATGTAGTAATTCCAATCCGCAAGTTACACTTGGAATAGTTTTAATTATTTTTTTATTAATACTTATCTCCTATGTAATATTTATACTTTTTTTGCGACGAAATTTAAAAAATGTACCTAATTTAAGGTACATTTGTAATTTGATTAATTAAACTGCAGTTCAATCTTCTGACAATCCACCATTATCTTTTAAATATTGAAGTAATTTTGCACTGTCGTGTGCATCATCAGTTTCATTGGTTACTTTAATACTCCCTTTTACAGCTACACTTGAAAATGAATCAGATTGTAAAATAGTTTCACCATTTCAAGCGTTTCATGTTATGTTACTTAAATTAGAATTTTTAAAGGCGGTACTACCAATTTTAGTTAAACTACTTGGGAAATTTGCATAAGTTAATAGTCGACAAGATAAAAATGTATTGTTTCCAATTGTAGACAAACTAGTATGTGATAAATCAATAGAAGTCAATCACGAACAATCTCGAAAAACAGAAACACCAATTGAAGATAAATTAGTTGCATTTGAAAAATCAATAGAAGTTAATATTGAGCAACCTTGAAAAGCAGAATTACCAATTTCAATTAAACTATTAGGAAGATTAACAAAAATTAATGTTGAGCAGAATGCAAAAGCTCCTAGTTCAATTGAAGAACAAACTGATTCTTTAGCAAAAGTTAATTTTGTAATAAAATTTGGAATTGTTGAATTCTTTTTAGCAGGATCATCAATAAAAGCAAAATAAGCAATACTTGTTGCATTGGCTGGAATCCTCATTGTGTCGCAATTAGTAAATTTATCTTTATAAATTTTAGAGTTTGGATCATTTAAAAATGCATCTTTAAAACCTAATAATGTTTTACCATCATCTGAAAATTTATAAACTTCTTTGGGTAATATATTATTTGAAGAGTTTCCACAACTTGATGCAACACACGGAATAATAGTAGTAGTACCTAATCCGCAAATAATACTTGCAATGGTTTTGATTAATTTCTTATTCATATTTTTCTCCTATTTTAATTAAGCAACTGTTCAAGCAGTTGGTAATCCTTTAGTTTTTAAAAGTGCAAGTAATGCTTGGCTATCATATACTTCATCAATTGGATTTTTTACAAAAACAGTTCCATTTTCTGGTAGACTTGAGAATGAATCAGATTGTGAAACAATTCCACCTTTCCAAGCATTTCATGTAATAGTACTTAAATTTGAACCTGAAAAAGCATCACTACCAATTTCAATTAAACAACTTGGAAGAGTTATAGAAGTCAATGACAAACAATAACTAAAAACTTCTTGACCAATTGATGAGAAAATAGTAGAATTTGAAAAATCAACAGAAGTTAATGATGAGCATTTATGAAAAACAGAATTATCAAGCTTAATCAAACTATTAGGAAGATTAACAGTGGTTAATGTTGAGCAGAATGCAAAAGCTCCAAGCCCAATTAAAAAGCATTGAGATCCTTTAGCAAAATCTAATTTTGTAATAAATTCCGGAATTGCTGAACTTGCTTTTTGAGCAAATGCATCATTAACAAAAGCAAGCTCAGCAATACTTGTTACTCTTGCTGGTATTTGCATAGTGTCACATACACCTTCATATTGAGATAAATTAACTCCTTCTTTAAAGCCTAATAACGTTTTACCATCATTGGAAAAGCTATAAACACTTTCTGGTAATGAATTGTTTTTTTTAGTTGAACACCCACAGCATGTAGTTGCAAACGGAATTGATCCAACTATTCCTAAGCCACAAGTAATACTTGCAATAGTTTTAATTAACTTTTTATTCATATTTATCTCTTATATG
>CAMWQH010000050.1 GCA_947176435.1 uncultured Mycoplasmataceae bacterium | reverse complement strand
ATCTTAACGAATTCATTATTTGCCTCTTTTCTTAACGGATCTTGATAAATATTTACCAACCATTGTTTTGTTTGTGTCACAAACTTTAGACTCGTAAACAAATCTACCTTGATCTATTACAAGAACACGATCAGCAATTTTAAATATTTCGTCTAATTCATAAGAAATTAGTAATACACTTGAACCTTTCTTAGTATCATTCATTACTTTTTTATGAATATCTGAAATAGCTTTTAAATCTAAACCTCTGGTTGGCTGCACCATAACAACTAATGAGTGGAATTTTTCGATTTCTCTACCAACTACAAGTTTTTGTTGGTTACCACCAGATAAATTTCTTACTGGAGCATTGATGTTGTTAGATCCTCTAACGTCTCATTTTTTGCAAACATCTTTTGCAAAATTGTTTATTGCTCTTTTATTAATAAAACCAAAGTTTGAAAAAGGTTTTCTATCAATAATTGGTGAAACTACATTGTAAGCAATTGATTCATCTGGAATCAATGCATATTTTAAACGATCTTCAGGAACGTGTGAAATTCCTTCATCATAAATTTTCTTAATTGAAAGTTTAGTTAGATCAACTGGTTTTTTAGATTTAGGCTTGTAAAAATTTATAGAACCTTTCTTTGGTTTAATCAATCCACCAATTGCTAAAGCAATTTCTGATTGACCATTTCCTTCTATTCCAGCAATTCCTAAAATTTCTCCACGTTTGACGCTAAAAGAAACATCGTTTACTCCAATAAGTTTGGGTTGAGAGATTTTGTTAATTGTTAGATTTTTAACTTCTAAAGCAATATCTATCTTGTTGTAATCGAATTTTCTTTGGTTTGTAACCTCAGAAAATTTCTGACCAATCATGTATTCACTAATTTTTTCAACCGATGTTGACTTAACATCGTAAGTTCCTATATATAGACCTTTTCTAATTACACTAACTCTATCAGCAACAGCTTTTACTTCATTTAATTTATGAGTAATAATAACGATTGTTTTACCTTGTTTTTTAAACTCTTTTAACATTTTTAAGAAACCTTGAATTTCATCATCAGATAAAACAGCTGTTGGTTCATCAAATATTAATATATTTGAATCTCTATAAAGGAGTTTTAAAATTTCTGTTCTTTGTTGTTCACCAACAGTAGCATTAATTGCTTTGGTATCTAAATTAACTTTTAAATTATATTTTCTTGATAAACCTAAAATTTTATTCCTTGCTTCAGTTTTTTTAATAAACCCAAATTTGTTTGTTAATTCTGCACCAAGAATAATATTTTCAAACAATGTGTAAACATCAACTAATTTAAAATGTTGGTGAACCATACCAATACCTGCTTTTGATGCGTCAATAGCAGATCTAAAGTTAACAGTTTGTCCGTTAACTTTAATTTCACCAGTATCTGGTTTAAATAAACCAAATAAGATAGACATTAATGTCGTTTTCCCTGCACCATTTTCACCAACGATTGCATGGATCTCATTTGTTTTAACTCTTAAATTAATATCTTGATTTGCTTTAATTTTTCCTTTTTGAAATGATTTAGAAACGTTTAACATTTCAAAAGCAAATTCTGGTTTTTGAACACGCTTCATAACTAAAATGTAAACTCCATATTATCATCAATATATTTCAAAGGATCGGTCCATGAAGTTGATGGTTTTTCTTTTAAAAGCTTTGATAAAGCTTCGGCATAGGTCATTTGTTGAGATGGACTAATTTTAAATATTGATTTAACCATATCAACAATATATTGTTCTCCACCAGAAGAAACTTTACAACCGTTGTTATTTAAATCCCCAACTGTTAAATAACCAAAAGAACCAATTTTAACTTTACCATCTGTTGAATATGTTTCTTCTTTTTTTTCTGCAAGTTTTAATATTGCTGAAGTCATATAAGCAATATTCTTTTCAGCTGAAAATTTAATTATCTTGTCGTGATATTTTGAATCGGAACCATCGTCATAAACACTTGTTTCGTTCATGTCGCTATTTTCTTGATCGGTATCAACACCAACAACAATACAATCTGATTTTTGGTTTTTAATTTCTTGAACTGTATCAATAGTTTGTGGTCCAGCAACAGGCATAATTGCATCTGCTCCACGAGCTAAAAGATTTTGAACAACAGATCTCCCGTCACCGATAGTGAAGGTACCACTAAAATATGAATCTTCTTTGCCTAAGTTAATTACATTAACTTTGTGTTGTTCAAAATCTTCGTCTGAATAATTCATTAATGGTAATACATAGTTATTAAAGAATTGAACACCACGTTCAAATCCTCCCATGAATATAGTAACTGTTGGAATACTTGTTCCACCAAATGTTCCAACAGATAATGGACCTTTCTTAATATAATGTTCGAAATTCTTTTGATTTAATGACAAATATGTACATGCAGATAATCCTGCTAAAAAAGCAGATTGATCTGCTCTAAACATAACAGATGCAATTCTCTTATCATTTTCCATGTTAGAGTCTATCAAAATATATCCGGCTTTGTTGTAAGTATCTTGACGTGATGTTTTAAATTGAGAAAGTGGTGTTGAATGTAGATACCCCGGTAAAACTAAAACTTTTTTACCAGCATCTACTGCAGCACTATATGTTGAAACAAATCCAGCCGGTTGATCGTTAGCTGGTTTTCCAGAATAATTATTATTGTCTTTAGAATAAAACTCATTAATCTGTTCGTCAGAAACAGCTGGATATTCATCGCCAGGTTTTCATTGACCTTGTTGTCATACATATAAACCTTTGTATGCTCCCTCATTAAAAGATTTATCCAACACTTGATGGTTAGAACCATCAATAACCTCTTCAGCAAATTTGTCATATCCATTAAAGTCAACAGTTACTTTACCGGATTGATCAGAACAGTTTCATTTAGTTTCTAAAGGAGTAATACCGCCACCATATGAAATATGATTAGTAGCATTATCAAAGTCAATAAATTGACTATATGAATGTGCACTAGCTAATCCATATACTAATCCAAATGTTCCAACTAAAGCAGTAGTTGCTAAACCGAGTTTAAAAATAAGAGACTTATGTCCTTTAAAGAAATTTGAAAAAGACTTTTTCCAGTTCTTATTTTGCATATTTAAATATTATATATTTAAATTAATTATTTGAGTTTTCGTAATCAATAATTTTTTGAACTCGTCTATTGTGTCTATCTCCAAGGAATTTTGCATTCAAAAAATTGTTGATTATTTGAATGTTTGTATTCAAATGATTGAATCTTGCACTTAAGCAAAGAACATTTGCATTGTTGTGCTCAACACCAAGGGCAGCTGTTTCTGGTTTATAAACATCTACAGCTCTAATACCCTTAACTTTGTTTGCTGCGATTGTCATACCAAAACCAGTACCACAAATTAAGATACCAATTCCATTATTTTTAATAACTTCATTACATACTTTAAAAGCATAATCAGGATAATCTACTGATTCGTTTGAATCAGTTCCTAAATTTACATATTTAATATTTTGTTTATCAAAATATTCACAGATTGATTTTTTCATATCTGTTGCTGCGTGATCATTAGCAATATAAATTGTTTTATTCATTGTATATCTCCTTTAAAATTTTTTCACCATTTAAATTTCCTTCACGAAGAACTTTTTTTGTATCTAAGTTAATTATTGTCGAAGGGATTGAATTATCACTAGTTTTTGTCTTATTATCAACTAAAACAAGTTTGCCTTCTCAACGTCTAAAAACATCATGTGCTTCTTCTAAGTCAATAATTGGTTTTTTTCCAGAAATGTTAGCACTTGATGAATATAAAAAATCAAATCTATCCAATAAATTTAAAAGAAATTTATTATTTGGGACACGATAAGCAATTTTATCTTTTACAACTGTTAATTTGCCTGGCCAATATTTATTTAATATCTCTGTTTCTTTTGGCGTAAAAATATTTAGTTGCTCAAAATTTTTAATGAATTTGACTAACTTCTTATAGTGAGGACGTCTCTTAATTTTGTAAATATTTTTTTTATCTAAACTAATGATACCCATTACAGTATCAGTACTAACGATTGCAGCTTTGTCATTTCTTAATTCGAATTCAATTGAATCAATTTCTTTTTGACTATAAACTACCATATATAAATAATATATATTTTTTTACTAATAAATATTCATTTTCTATATAAAATTAAACTATGTTTAAAAATACCAAAACTAGCAAAGTAGAAAACTTAAAAAATATAACTCTTTAAAAGGTATTAAACGACCACTTAAAGGGTTGGTAGTTTTATTAAATGAATATTATTGAAAGTCAATTTCTGGTCCTTTTTTAACTTTTATATTTCCTGTTATTTTTATCTCTATTCTTGGATGATTAATGGGTTATTACATGATTATGGGTGGAGCATTAACCATTTCTGTTTTTGCTATGTCTTTAACTTCAATGCCTCAAGCAATATATGAATTTAAATCATCAAGTTTATTAAAAAGAATTGGAGCTACACCAATAAAACCATGAACTTTTATTCTAGTTACTGGCATGTTTTATGTATTTATGATGTTTGTTTCGTTGTTTTGAACAATCTTAATGTGTTTTTTAATTTTTATTCCATATGTTAGTCATGGAGCAAAAATTGAAATAAGTTTAGGTGATTCTGAATTTCAGTTATTTACTGCTCCTTCGTTAATTCAAATGTTTAACGGAATAAATTGAGGCGGTTTTATTGTATCTGAACTTTTAACTACATTTATCGGAGTTTCCTGCGGCTTAATGATTGTTTCAATCGCTCATAATTCAATGTCCATACAAGTGTTTGGAGTAATTGTAATGATTATTTCATTGTTGCTTTCGCATGTTTATTCCCTCCATATTTGTTAAGAAGATCTGATATTATGCCTTTGTGATGATTGGGATATATTTTTTCTCCTTTTAAATCTACAGTTAATATGGTGATTGAGTCTTGATACTACAAAACTCCAATTTCTTTAGATGATGGAAGTGTTTTAACTAACATTTTTAATGTTAGAAACTCTAATATTTTTGATTGTTCAAAATCTTTTGAAGCCACACCAATGATATTTTTACCAGGAATTAAATTTGAAGCAACAACTATATGTGAAACATGAGAAAAAGCTACAAATTGAGTTCTTCCTTTTGCTTGAATAATCTTATGCCAGTCTATAGCTTTAAGCAAGTTTAAATGAACAACAAGATAACATGGAAAAATTAATTCAGATTAAAAAGGTTTCGAAACATTTCGGAAACGGAAAAAATAAAATTCAAGCTCTTAAAAATGTGAGCTTTGATGTTTTTAAAGGTCAAAACATTTCTTTAGTTGGTGCAAACGGTGCAGGTAAAACAACACTTGTTGAAATTCTTGCACAATTGAATAAACCCTCAAGCGGAAAAATTATTTATAACTTAGGAACTGAAAAACCAATTAATGAATTAATTGGTATTCAATTTCAAGATTCTATGTATCCTAATGGTCTTAGTGCTGTCTGTTGAACCCGTCTCCTACGACACCAG
>CAMWQH010000049.1 GCA_947176435.1 uncultured Mycoplasmataceae bacterium | reverse complement strand
CTTAAATTATGATTATCAAAGGTTAGAATTTTTAGGTGATGCAATTATTGAAAAAAATGTAAGAGAATTTCTTTTTAAAAAATATCCAGAAAAAGATGAAGGAGAAATGACAAAGATCAAGATTATGATCGTCCAATCTCATACTGAAGTATTAGCTGCAAAATCTCTTGAACTTAACAAATATATTTTTTTACAAAATTCTTTAGTAGATGATCAAGGAAATATTCCTGACAAAATCCTTGAAGATTCGTTTGAAGCACTAATTGCAGCAATTTATTTTGATTTAGGTGAAAAAACTGTTTATCAAGTTCTTAAAAGAACCATTATCCATTTTTATGAGATTCATTATTTAGATAAAACTTCAACTGATTACAAGTCGTTATTTCAAGAAGCGATTCAAAAATATGGTAAGAAACGCATTAAATATATTTATAAACAATATGTAGATGAAAATGGGGATACTAGATTTAGAGTAGAATTAAGGTCAGATAACATTTGTTATGGTGTTGGACATGGTTCAAAAAAGAAAGACGCTGAAAGAGAAGCAGCAATGAATGCTTATAATAAATTAGTTAAAAAATAATATTAATATGGTTTTCTTAAAGAAGTTTATTGCTACAGGTTTTAAATCATTTGCTACAAGAACAGAATTTGTTTTTGATAAACAAATGGCTGGTGTTGTTGGCCCTAATGGTTCAGGAAAATCTAATATTGTTGATGCAATTAAATGAGTATTGGGTGAAAAATCAAATAAAGTATTAAGAGGTAAATCATCTGATGATATTATTTTCCATGGTTCTAAAGGTCATGATGCATCTAAATATGCCGAAGTCACTTTAGTATTTGATAACTCTAATGGAGTTATTCATTACGAAGGTAAAGAACTTTCGGTAACTAGAAGGCTTGAAAGAGGCAGTGGATCAAATGAATATTTTATTAATGATGAACCTGCAAGACTTAAAGATATTCAAAACATTTTTTTGGATACAGGATTATCTAAAGGATCTCTTGGTATTATTTCTCAAGGTACTGTTCAATGATTTGTCGAAGCCAAACCAGAAGAACGAAGAAGAATCTTCGAAGAAGCTGCCGGTATTGGTTTATATACTAAACAAAAAGAAGAAGCAAACAATCAGTTAGAAAGAACAACAGCAAACTTAAATAATGTTTCAAGTATTGTTAAAGAATTAGAATCTAACTTGAATAAGCTAAAAAAACAAGCTGAAAAAGCAAAAATCTTTAATGAAAAACGTAAAGAATTGATGAAACTTGATTTAATGTTGTCAGTTAAAGATTTAAGTTTCTTTCAAGAAAAGCTTAAAAAAGCTAATGCTGATTATGCAGTAGCCAAAAATGAACTTGAAATATTTGAACCAGACGTAAAACAAATTAATCAATCATTAAGTTTTGCAAAGCAAAAGCTTGATGTTGCCGATAAAAATATTGAATCTTTAAATAATGAATATTCTTCACTATTAGAACAAATTAACAAAGTTGAAATCCGTAAGAGTTCACTTGAATCTAAACTTCATAATGATTTAACTTCTGAAAATGTTGAAAAGAAAGCAAAAGCATATGAAGAATTAATTTCAACGACAAAATTTGAAATTGAAAATGCAAAATCTAATATTGAAACGTTAAAGGGTCAAATTGCTGAATATGATTCAATGATCGAATCACTTAAGAATAAGAGACAAGAATTAACAAACGAATCAAATCAAAAAGCAACTAAATTAACTGAAACAAGAATGCTTATTAAAAGCATTATTGACCAACTCAATAATAAAAACAACTTAGAAATCGGTGTTAAAACAATTATCGAGAACAAAAATGCTTTAAGTGGTATTAAAGGTTTAGTAAAAGACTTTTTGCAAGTAGACCAACAATATGAAAAAGCAATTTTTACTGCTATTGGTAAAGCAGCAAACAACATTATTGTTGAAGAACAATCTGATGCTTCTGAAGCTATTAATTTCTTAAAAAGAAATAAATCAGGTAAGGCAACATTTTTACCAATATCAACTATAAAACCTAGAATGGTTAAACCAGAACATATTGAAGTATTAAAAACACTTGAAGGTTTTATAGGTGTAGCCAGTCAACTAATTACTTCTCAAAAACAATATGAAAATATTTACTCTTACCTTTTAGGTAATGTAATTATTGCTGATGATTTAAATAACGCATCTAAATTATCAAATTACACTTATATGTTGTACCGTGTAATTACATTAGACGGTGATGTAATTAATGCTGGTGGATCAATGTCTGGAGGTTATAACAAACCTTCTGTAGTTTCAACTGTTAATTTAGAAGCTAAACTAGATGAATTAAACAAAACTTATGATGAGTTAAACATTAGTTTAACTGATATCAAAGTTGAGTTAGATAAAGTAATTGCTAATTACAATGAAATTTCAACTAAGCAAAATGAAAAGAAAATTCTTTTATCAAGACATGAACAAAGTCTTTCAATGAATGAAAACCAAAACATTAAATATGAAATGGAATATCAGCAACTTGTTAAAAAGAATAATTTAGCTGATAAATCAAAACAATGAAATGAAGTTTCACTTAATGAAGAATTGTCAAGATTGAATGCTAAAAAGGACAAATTATCTGAAAACTTGAATGTAAACCGTCAAACTAAGATGATTTATAAGACTGAAATCGAAGACAAAGAAGCAAAATTAACTGAGTTAAGATTCCAAATTGACAAATACCGTGATTTGGTATCTAAGTGTGAAAATGACAAAATTAAATGCGAAAGCGTTATTGAGTCAATTAGAGATAAGATTAATAAGTCATATAAAATGACTATTGAATTTGCTATTGAAAATTACTCTGGTGAGTTGCCAATGTCTGATCAACAAGCAAGAGATATTGTTAACCGTCTACAAGTAGAAATCGATAAATTAGGTTCTATTAACATGGAAGCTCTTGATGAATTAGATGGTCTTCAAGAACGTTATGATACGTTATTAAAACAACAAAATGATTTACAACAAGCTAAAGATGAAATTGTTAATATTATTAATGAATTAGATAATAGAGCAAGAGAAAGTTTTAGAAAAACTATTGATGATGTCAATGCTAAATTACCTGAAATCTTTAAATATTTATTTGGTGGTGGTAATTGTCAAATTCAATATACTGATCCAGAAGATATCTTATCTTCAGGATTAGATGTTATCGCTAACCCTCCTGGTAAAAATGTAGTTCACTTAAATTTATTATCAGGTGGAGAAAAAACTCTAGTTGCTCTATCAATTTTATTTGCAATTCTTCAAATTAAGAATTTCCCATTAATTATTTTAGATGAAGCAGAATCTGCTCTTGACCCTGCTAATGTTGAAAGATTTGCTAATATTATTCACCAAAATGGTGAGCATACTCAATTCATTGTGATTACTCATAGACCTGGTACAATGGAACGTTGTGATGTTTTATATGGTGCTACAATGCAAATTAAGGGTGTTACAAGTATCTTTAAGATTTCTATTGCAGAAGCAAAACGAGACTTTGTTAGTTAGTTATGGGATTTTTTAAGAAACTAAAAGAAGCTTTAAGTTTTAAAAAAAAGAAAAAAGTTTCTACTCAAATTAAGAAAAAACAAGAAGTTGATTCTTTGATTGAACAAAAAAAATTCGATGATGGACTTAAAAAATCATCTAATTTTTTACAAGATTCATTAAATGAAATTGCCAAAAATTATGTAAGAGTTGATGAACAACTAATAGAAAAAATAGAATCTTTCCTATTACAATTTGATATTGGATATGCTTCTGTTAGTAAGATTCTTGACTCTATTGTAGAAGAAATTAAGTTCCAAAATGTTAATGATTCTAAATTAATTAAGGAAATTATAGTAGACAAATTATTTGTCTACTACATTCAAGATACTGATATCGATAACGAAATAAGTCTAAAACAAAACACAACTAATGTTATCTTAGTAACTGGTGTTAATGGTGTTGGTAAAACAACTTCAATTGCTAAACTGGCAAACAAGTTTAAAAAAGATGGTCTTAAAGTCGGTTTAGTTGCCGGAGACACATTTAGAGCTGGTGCAGTTGAACAATTATCAGTATGAGCACAAAGATTAAATATAGACATATTTAAACCTGACAAACCCAATCAAGATCCTGCAAGTGTAATTTTCACTGGAATCACTCAAGCTAAGGCAAAAGGAATAGATGTTATTATTTGTGATACATCTGGTAGATTGCAAAATAAAGTTAACTTAATGAATGAATTAAAGAAGATAGAAAAAATAATTAAAAGGTTTGAACCATCACAACCTTGTGAGTCATTGCTTGTTATTGATGCTACTACTGGTCAATCCGGAATCCAACAAGCAAAAGCTTTTAATGAAGTAACCAAATTGACTGGAATTATTCTAACAAAAATGGATAGTACTTCAAAGGGTGGAATTATCTTATCTATTAAAGATGCATTTAATTTACCAGTTAAATATATTGGATTAGGTGAAAAACTTGATGATTTAGAAGAGTTTGATTTAGAAAAATTTGTATACGGAATCACTAACGAAATTAAAATCTAATGAAAGAATTAATTAAATATAGTGAATTGTTAATTCACTATTTACCTTTATTTACTAAAAAACAACAAAAATACTTATCGATGTACTTTTTTGAAGATATGACTTATCAAGAAATTGCAAATGAATGTAAAGTTTCTTCTGCTGCAATATTTGATTTAATCAAACGTTGCAAAAAACAATTACAAGTGTACGAATCAAAATTAAAATTGCATGAAATTAATCAAAAGAGATTAAATTTTTATAAAAATATTAAAAATAAAAAACTTAAAGCAAACCTACTAAAAATTGATAACATATATAAATAACATATAAATATGTTAAAGGCAATATTATTTAACCTTGATGGTATCATAACTAATTTATCGAAATTCCATTTTTTAGCTTGAAAAAGCATTTTTAGTCAACATGGAATTGTTTTTGACGATGAACAATGATCACAACTTAAAAACCATTCAAGAAGTTATATTATTAAACAAACACTTGAATACAATAATATTCAAATATCAGAAGAGTTAATTTCTCAAATTGATAAAGAGAAAAACTCTTTATATCAATCATTAATTCAAAATGAATTAACTCCTGAAGATGTTAATCCAAATATTTTAAATGTTATTACACAAGCTAAATCTAAAGATTTAAAGGTATGTGTTATCTCTCATTCTAAGAATGCTCAATTAATTATTGAACGTTTAGGGTTATCTCGCGCTTTTGATTATGTTTGTGTGCCAAGTGATAACATTCAAGACTCTATTACTTCTCTTATTGGTTCGAGTCCATTAACAGAATCTATTGTTAATTTTTTAAAAGAATCTGGATTAAGTGGAAATGAATGCATTGGTATTGAAAATACCAATGATGGTATTGAAGAATACAATTTATATAACATTTTTAGTGTGTGTGTAAATAATTTTGATCATGAAGTTTCTAAGAAAGCTAAAATGTCATACCATTCTGTAGTTGATATTAATTTAGATG
>CAMWQH010000048.1 GCA_947176435.1 uncultured Mycoplasmataceae bacterium | reverse complement strand
TTACACTATTTTCTTTATATAAAACATTTAGCAAAGGAACGAAAAATAAATTAATTAATGGAATATAGACCTATAAATGAAAAAATTAGAGATCCAAAATTATTAGTTATAGATGAGGACGGATCAAAGATTGGTCAGATGACTAGAAATGATGCAATCAATTATGCAAGAGATAAGGATTTAGATTTAGTTTTGTTTGTCCCTGCAAACAAAACTGGCGGATTACCAATTGCAAAAGTAATTGATTATGGAAAATTCAATTACATGGAAAAAATGAAAGCAAAACAATCTAAGAAAAATCAATCAGTAATCAAGGTTAAAGAAATTAAAGTTAGACCTCAGATTGGTAAACACGATTTAGAATGACGTGCTAAAAACGCAATTGATTGATTAGAAGATGGATGTCAAGTTAAATTTAAGATTCAAGCTTTTGGTCGTGTAGGATACAAACCTGAACTAATTGAAGAAACATATAAGAAATTTCTTGATATGCTTCAAAATAAAGGAAAAGTTATTCAACCATTAAAAAAATTAACTCCTGTATTGTACGAATGTACAATTGCTAAAAATAAATAAGAAAGGATAAATTATGGCAAAAAACAAAATGAAAACAAAAAAGTCAGTGTCTAAAAGAGTAAAAGTTACTGCTACTGGTAAATTAAAGAGAAAACATACAAACCGTTCTCATATGGCTCATAGTAAATCAACTAAACAAAAACGCCACTTAAAGAAAGATGGTATTGTTACAAAAGCAAACTACAAACGTTTAAAATACACATTACAAGATTAATTTTGGAGGAATTAGAAAATGAGAGTAAAAGGTGGATACACAACAAGACAACGTCGTAATTCTATAAAGAAAAAAGCATCAGGTGCTTGAGGTACAAAACATACTTCTTATAAGATTGCTCACCAAACAGTAATCGAAGCTTCTGGATACGCATACAGAGACAGACGTAATAAAAAACGTGATTTTAGAAAATTATGAATTTCTAGAATTAATGCTGGATTAAGACCATTAGGTTATTCATATTCTAAGTTCATTGCTCAATTAAACAAGAAGAACATTAAGATTAACCGTAAAATGCTTTCAGAATTAGCAATTAGCAATCCTGAAGAATTTAAAAAATTAGCTACTGAAGCTATGAAATAATTAAAACCTGCAAAATGCAGGTTTTTTTAATGTCTTAAATATTGATTTGTTTTCATTACTTCGTTTAAAGTAATAGCATTTTTTCCATGTCCAGGAAGAATTAATAAATTCTTATCCATTTTTTTGATTAATTGTAAACTCATTAATAATTGTCTAGCATTTCCTGTAGGCAGATCCATTCTGCCTACACCATCAGAGAAAATAGTATCTCCAGTAAATAAATAATTTTTATATTGAATACAAATTCCACCACAAGTGTGTCCTGGTGTAGGAATTATTTTTAATTCAATATTATTTAATGAAAGATCTAACTCGTCAAAATATTTAATATTTTGTGGTGCTTTAAATCCTTCTTTTTTAAATCAAGAAGCCATGTGATGAGTTTCTAACACTTTTCTTTCTTTTGAATACACATATAAAGAAGTGTTGTATTTATTCAATAAGAAATCACATTCACCAACATGGTCATAATGAGCGTGAGTTAGAATAATTCCAACTAATTTAAGATTATGTTTTTGAACATATTGATCTATTTCATCTACATATCAAGAAGGATCAATAACAACACAGTTATCATCATTAACAATTAGGTATGAATTATTACCCATTTCATTTCCGTTAAATAGAACTATATCTTTATTTAAATTAGTCACCATAATATCTATATTTTACAATAAAAAAAGTTGACACTAGTCAACTTTGATTTCTCTTAATTTGTGTGGAGTTTTTGTACAAATTGTAATTCCGTAAGCTCCTTTTCTTGTATGAGCCAATACAACTGTAGGAACTCACCTAATAATAATTTTTTCTTTTAAAAAATTAAAAGCCTTTGAGAATGAATCTAATAAGAAATTTTTCTTTTCGTCTTCATATCCGCTGTAATAAATAGCAATTGATTCGATATCTGATGATTTCAATTTATTCTCATAATCTTCATTGATTAATTTAATCATCTTACTAGTGTTATCTTTATAGTTTCTACTCATTCCTGCTTTTTGATTTTTTACATCTAATAAAATGATTGGTTTAAGTTTTAATAACTTAACTACCTTAATAATTCCTTGAGTTACTCTGCCACCTTTTAATAGATCTGAAACGTCTTCACAAGAAAAGTAAGTATCTGTATTTAAATATAATTGTTCACATTTACTTACAATTTCTTTTGGATCATCTAATTTTTTTACTAAATCAAGCAATTTAGTACATACATATTCATTTGCATATGCTGCAGAAGTTGAATTAATTGTAAAGAATCTTCCTGGATAATCTTCTTCTAAAATTTTCGCTTGATTATATTGACTTGATAGTCCGTGAGAAATCGGAATAAAGAAGACAATATCATTGTCTTCAAGCGCGTCTTCTACTGCCATCATTAATTGTCCTAATGGAGTACAACTTGTCTTGAATTTATTTCCTTTTTTGATTTCATTGAATAAAATTTCAGGATTAATTGAAACCCCATCATCTGTATATACTTTATCAACATTATCAGAAAGAGATAAAGGGACAACAGAAATATTGTTTTTATCAAGAAACTTTTTATCGAATGTACTTGATGAGTCAATCAAGATTTTAACTTTCTTTTGCATACAAAAATTATATATGTAATTAGACTTAGTATATAATTATTTCATTAATATTAAATAATTATGATTAATAAAGTACTAATTGAAGGTGATGTTGTTAGAAGTACTTGAGGTAAAACTGCTCAAAATGGTTTCTTCATCACTTTGAAACAAGAAAGAAAGTTTGGCGAATTTGCTTGAAGTAGCTATTTTTCTTTATATGCAAATAAACCTCTAGCTAATCAATTAGCTAAATTGGTTGAGGAAAATCCAAATGTTCATATAACGGTTGAAGGTAGACTTCGTACGTATCACTCAAAGAAAAGTAATGAATGAAAAACTACAATATTAATTGAAAAAATTTTAGATAGCTCTAATGCTACCGAACAACCTAAAACTGAACAAAAGTAATAAATATGGAAAATATTAATCAAGTTAAAATATCTGGTACTATCCATGAAATTAGACATAGTGAACATGGTACTTATTTTGTAATGTTAAAACAAATGGTAACTTATAACGGTGAAGAACATCAACGTTTGTTTGAGGTAGTCATCTCACCAGAGAACAAAGAAATTATTGAAAAATTAACATTGAATACGAATGTTGTTTTTGAAGGTTTTGTCACGATATTCAAAGTTAGAAAGTTTAACATTTATAAGCAGATGATTAATGCCACAAAAATGGAAATAATTGCTTAATTAAAAAATTAAGGAGAAATATATGGAAATAAATAAAAATTTAAATAAATTAGCTAGTTTATTATTAGCTAAATCTATTAAAGATTTATACCCTGATGCATTGTTGGGTGAATCTAAGATAAATGAAGATGGTTTTGCTTATAGTTTCAAGTTTAATGAAAAAAATGTAGGAGCAAACGACTTCAATAAAATTAAAAAACAAATGCAAAAAAATATTGATCGTGCTTATGAAATTAAGTATGAATTAATGAGTAAAAATGAATTATTAAAAGTATTTGCTAATGATAAATATAAATGTGAATTAGTTAATGATTCTAAAGATGATTCAATTTCAGTATGCAAATTTGGAAATGACTTCATTGACTTATGCGAAAATTTAGGAATTGAAAAATTATCTAATATTAAAGCAATTGATTTAGTTAATGTTTCAGGTTATTATTGAAAAGGCTCTTCTGAAAACGAGCAACTATTAATGATTCACGGTATGGCTTTTGAATCAGCTAGTGCTTTAGAAGAATTCAAAAAACAATTAGCTGAGCACGCTGAACGTGACCACAGAAAGATTGGTAAAGATTTAGAAATCTTTACATTTGATGATATCATCGGTCAAGGTTTACCGATTTGATTACCAAACGGTGAGGCTATTAAATACGAAATTGAATCTTATGTTTTAAAAACTTTAAGATTTAATAATTATCACATTGTTTCGACACCGGTTTTAGGATCAAAAAGATTGTACGAAACTTCAGGGCACTGAAATCACTATCGTGAAAATATGTTTTCACCAGTGGAAATCGATAACGAAACTTTAGTTTTACGTCCAATGACTTGTCCACACCATTTAACAGTCTACAAATCTTCACCAAAATCTTATCGTGATCTACCATATAGAATTGGTGAATTAGCAGTGCTTCATAGATACGAAGCATCTGGTGGACTAATTGGTCTTGAAAGAGTAAGACAATTGCAATTAATTGATACTCACACTGTATGTAGTCCTGATCAAGTTAAAGCTGAAATCAAAAATTGCTACAAAATTATTAAAGAAATGTATGCTACATTTGGTATTGAAATTTATTCAATTGATTTATCATTACATGATCCAAAGAATAAAGAAAAATTCTTTGATAATCCAAAAATGTGAAAAGATGCAGAAAAACAGTTGCGTGCTGCTCTTAAAACATTAAAGGTAGATTATCGCGAAGTAGTTGGTGAAGCTGCTTTCTATGGTCCGAAGATTGATTTCCAAGTTAAAACAAACTTAGGTAAGATCATTACTGTTTCAACTATTCAATTAGATTTCTTATTGCCTGATAGATTTAAACTTCAATATAAAGATTCTGATGGACAAATTAAACAACCGATTTTGATTCACTTAGGAACAATTGGTACTCTTGAAAGATGAATTTCAGTTTTATTAGAACAAACTAAAGGTATACTACCTTTATGATTGTCTCCAAATCAAGTTGACGTTATCTTGGTTGATAATAACAAGCATAAAAAGTATGGTGAAAAAATTGCTCTTGCTTTAAGAAAACACGACATCCGTGTTTATGTTGATAATTCTGATGAAAGATTATCAAAGAAAATTTTCTATGCTCAAACTCACAAAATTCCATATCAAATTGTTATTGGTGATAATGAAGTTGAAAATAAAACTATTTCATACCGTGAATATGGTAAACAAGAATCTACTAACATCAAACTTCCTGCTTTCATAAAGATGTTAAAAAATAGAATTAAAGCTAAAAATTAATGCATAAACAAGAAGAACGTTTTACGAAAATATATGTATTTGATTTAAATCCTGGTAATGACGATATTACTAAGGAATTTATCATGGGAAAACTTTCTCGTATAATGAAAAACATTTCATTATATCAATACTTCGTAATCGTTTCTCATAGTAGTTTAAAGGTTTTAAAAAAAATTATTGCCGATGCCAAGATTAATCTTGGTTATATTGTTAGTGATTCTGGTGCAAGAATTTATAACATTTCTACTAAAAAAATTATTTATGAAAAACACATTGAAAAAAACGATGTTTTAGGAATTTCTCATTGTTTGACAATGAGTGATGTTTTACAATTGGTATCAATTGCTAATAATGAGTTCATTTATTCGTTTGATTCAATGAACGAATATGTTTTTTCAAAAATGCATTATATAAATTGTAACGTTATTACTGCATATAACAA
>CAMWQH010000047.1 GCA_947176435.1 uncultured Mycoplasmataceae bacterium | reverse complement strand
GATCTTAGAAGAAACTTGCCTTGCTAATTCTTTGGTTGGAAGAATAATTAAAGCTTGAATTTTGTTTTTTGAGCAATCTATATTATTTAAAATAGGAAGCAAATAACAATATGTTTTTCCAGAACCTGTTTGCGATGAAATTACCAATGAATTATTTTTTAAAATAGATGGTATTGATTTTTCTTGAATATCAGTTAATCTATTTATATTTAATTCATCTAATCTTTTAATAATTCAATTTTTTAGATTTAATTCTTTGAATTGCATATTACAAAATGAAATTTAATATTTTATTTGGTACATAAATAATTTTTTTAATTGGTCTGTTACCAATAAAGGCAATAACTTTTTCACGTGATTTCGCATTAGAAATTATTGTATCTTTGTCATCATTTAAATTAATTTCTATTACATCACGTAATTTTCCGTTTTCTTGAATCGGAATGGCAATAGTTGATTTAATTAAATTCTTTTCATCATAAGTTGGTCAAGGTGCTTTGAATATCGAATCTTTGTTGTATTTAGATCATAATTCTTCTGAAATGTGTGGAGCATAGCAAGACAAGACAATTAGGAAATTACATAAATATTCAGAAGGAATAGATTTATTTTTATAACATTTATTTATAAAGATCATCATTTCTGATATAGCAACATTAAAATTTTGCTTTTCAATACAGGCAGTAACTTTTTTTATAAAGTTGTTATATGCAAATTTCAAATCATCATTTACTTTTGATAATGAAATATTTTGCGTTTGTTCTTCATCAAACAAACGATAAACCCTATCTAGTCATTTTCTAATGCCATTTAAACCAGTATCAGTTCAAGGCAATGATGCAGTTAATGGCCCCATGAACATTTCATACATTCTTAATGCATCAGCACCATGTGTTTTAACAATATCATCAGGGTTAATAATATTGCCCCTTGATTTTGACATTTTTTCGCCATTTTCTCCAAGTATCATTCCTTGGTTAATAATTTTTTGGAATGGTTCTTTTGTCGGAACAACACCTATATCATATAAAAATCTATGTCAGAATCTTGCATATAGTAAATGAAGGACTGCGTGTTCTTGACCACCAATATATAAATCAACAGGTAATCATTTTTTGAATATTTCAAAAGCTTGTTTTGAATTTAAATCAATATATGTACCATCTGTATTTTTTAATAAATATCCCAAATAGTACCAACAAGAACCTGCTCATTGAGGCATTGTATTTGATTCTCTAACATATGATTTGCCATCAATTTGAACGTTCATTCATTTAGAGTCATTTACTAATGGAGATTCACCGGTTTTCGAAAGTCTTATGTTTTTGATATAAGGAAGCAATACTGGTAATTCCTTTACAAGAATTGGTTTGTTGTTTTTGTCAAAAACAATTGGGAATGGTTCTCCTCAATATCTTTGACGACTAAATAATCAATCTTTTAATTTATAAGTTGTGTGTGGATAACCAATTTTGTTTTTAGTTAAAAAATCAATAATTAATTTAGAAGCCTCTTTGTTATTTTTACCATTTAAAAAATCTGAATTAATATGTTCACCATCTTTTGTGTATGGCTCTTTTTCATCACATTTAATTACATATGTAATAGGTAACTTAAACTTTTTAGCAAATTCATAATCTCTTTCATCATGAGCAGGTACACCCATAACTATTCCTGTTCCGTGATCAGCAAGGACATAGTCAGATACATATATAGGAATTTGTTTGTTGTTTAATGGGTTTATGACATATGTGCCAGTAAAGAACCCGGTTTTTTCCTTGTTTTCTTTTCTTTGTATTTCAGTTTTACTTTTTGTTATTTCAATATATTCGTCAACTTTTGTTTTGTTTTCTTTAGTGACAAATTTGGATAACAATCGATTTTCCGGTGCAATCGCTAAATAACTAACACCAAAAATTGTGTCAGGTCTTGTAGTAAAAACTTCAAATTCAATGTCATTAGCTGATTTAAATTTAATCATTGCACCATTAGACTTACCAATTCATTTTCTTTGAATTGATTTCAAAGATTCAGGTCAATCAAGATTATCTAATTCTTCAAGAAGTTTGTCAGCATATTGAGTGATTTTTAACACCCATTGACGCATTGGACGTTTCATTACCGGATGGTTTCCACGTTCAGAAACCATTTTGCCGTCAATTATTAACACTTCTTCATTAGATAAAACTGTTCCTAAATTTTCACATCAATTTACGTCCACATCTTTAATTTCAGCAAGACCTTTTTCAAATAATTTAGAAAAAATCCATTGAGTTCATCTATAGTAATTTGGGTCTGTTGTATTAACTTCTTTTGAATAGTCAAAACAAAATCCTAAAGATTGCAATTGCTTTCTAAAATTATCAATATTTTTATTTGTAAATTCTCTTGGGTGGTTACCTGTTTGTAACGCATATTGTTCTGCAGGTAAACCAAAAGCATCTCAACCAATTGGATGTAGTACATCAAAACCTTGGTGAACTTTAAATCTAGAGATAATATCGGTAGCTGTATAACCCTTTGGATGGCCAACATGTAAACCTTGTCCCGAAGGATAAGGAAACATATCTAATGCGTAAAACTTTTTTGCATTGGATTTATCAGAAAATTTATAAGTATTATTTTCCAATCAATACTTTTGCCATTTCTTTTCAATTAGATTGTGGTTGTACATATTAATATTTATAAATTATAAATAATAATAAGATATTAATAATCAATAGTAAAAGTTATTTCTTTAAAAAATGTTGAATTGCACCTTGAATCGCTTTAATCGCAATGTTATTAACTTTACTTCAAGGAACAATAATATTAGCTTCAGATTTTTGTGGACTTATAAATTGACGCTGCATTGGTCTTAGTGTTTTTCTTCATTGAGAAATTGTGTCTTCATCTGTACGTTTTCTTTCAGCGCGATCTCTAAGTAATCTTCTGATAAATCTTTCATCATCAGGAGTATCAACATAAATTTTTAAATCAGCTTTTGAAAGAATATCTTGATCATACAGTGAAAGAATTCCTTCAAGAATGATTACATCGGTTGATTCAACAATCATTGTTTCTTTTTTTCTTTTGCAAACAGTGTAATCATATTGAGGTAATTCGGTTTTTTTACCATCAAGTAAACTGTCAATTTTTTGATTTAATAATTTTCAATCAAAAGCATTTGGGTAGTCAAAATTAATCTTATCATATGCTTCTTCAGTAGTCATATTGTCATTACTTTTGTAAAATTGATCTAAACAAACAATTTGAGAAGTAATGTGTTTAGGTAATATTTTTTTAATTTCACAAGCAACAGTAGTTTTACCGCTTCCTGTTCCTCCTGCTACTAAAATCAACATTGACTTTTTGTTCATACTTATTTAAATTCCTTATATGGTATTTTAAACTCTTTATTTGTTAAATAATTAAGAATTCCACTTGGGGTGGAAAACGCAAATTTAATTTTATAAGCACACAATTGTTGATATTTATTTTTTTGTCTATATAAGACAGATTTGTTTGTGTATTTTCTTTCTCCAACAAGTGGATGACCAATATATGCAAAATGTGCTCTAATTTGGTGAGTTTTACCTGTAATTAAATTAATCTCTAGTAAGCTAGTTTGTTTATCATGAGAGATTGTTTTGTATTCGGTTATTATTTGTTTTGATTCATTAGTTACAGGATTTTTTGTAACTCTTACCATCTTTGTTTTTGAATTTTTAGTTAAATAATGTCTTAGTGTTCCTTGTTTTGGATCAATAATTCCATTAACTCGTGCTAAATATGTTTTTTTAATTTCGTGATTTTTGAGTTTTTCATTAAGTATCCTTAATGATTCTGCATTTTTAGCAGCAAGTACTAATCCAGTAGTATTTCTATCAATCCTATTAACTAAACTAGGTGAAAATGAGTGTTCATTTTTGTAGTTTCATTCGCTTTTTTTAATTAAATAGTTTTTAATTCTATTAATTAATGTATCTGGAGTTTTTGTCTCATCGTCATGAACAACCAAACCAACCGGTTTATTAACAAGAAGTATGTTTTGATCTTCATACACAACATCAATTGGTTTTTTAGCAAGTAAAAAATCTTCTTTTGTATCTTGAGTTAAAAACTCATCATTAACATAAAGTTCAATTTTATCATTAAATTTAAGTTGATATTTATTATCAACTTTTTTACCATTCACTTTAATTCTTTTAATTCTTAAATATTTGTAAATTTGTGTTAGAGAGAGTTTAGGGAAAGATTTTTTTAAAAAGTTATCTACTCTTTGATTAGCATCGTTTTTATTAATTAGAACAGTTTTCATATTAATTAATTTTGCTTAAAATGATTCCTGCAGCAATTGCTACATTTAGAGATTCAACTTTTGGGTTTGTGTTAATAAATATTGATTCATTGCAAACTCTGATTTCTTTATGTTTCAACCCATTTCCTTCATTTCCAAATACAATAGCAATAGATTTAGATAATTTAACTTTATTTACATTAATTGCTTTATCATTTAATACTGTTGCATAAACTTTTATATTGTTTTTTTGAAGCAAAGAAATTGCATCAAAATAGTTGTGATATATGGCAATTGGAACAATACCAATATACCCCATAGTATTTCTAATTGTTTCAGGATGGTATAAATCAACAGAATCATTTGTAATAATAACTCCATCAACATTAAAAGCGCATGCAGTTCTAATAATTGTTCCCAAATTTCCCGGATTTTGAATTTTATTTAAAACAATATATTTACCGTCTTTTTTAATTTCAAATTTATTATCTTTCTTTTCAAAAATAGCAATAGTTCCATCTGGATTTTTGAGAGAAGAAATAGATTTAAGTGTTTGTGCATTAATTGTTCTAGTTAATGCATTATTTTTAAATTCATTTAAGAATTTAGATTCATTTGTAATTAGTAAATTAACTAATTTAAATTCTTGCAATAGTAAGTTTTTAATCACTTTATGTGATTCACAAATGAACATATTAGAGCTATCACGATATTTTTTATCTGAAATTAATTTTCTAGCAAATTTAATTAATTTTGAGCTAGCTGGAATAGTGCTTTTCATAACTATAAAATAAATATAACAAAAATATATTATTAAATATGTTAAAATTTTAATATATCTGGAGACGTACTCAAGTGGTTAAGAGGACACCCTGCTAAGGTGTTAGATCGTTCTACGGTGCATGGGTTCGAGTCCCATCGTCTCCGCCATTAAAATAAAAAAAAGCAATTATTTCCTAGTTGCTTTTTTGTTTTCCGAAATTAATTTACGAACCAATGTTGTTAATGAATTAATCTTTTTATCTAATGATTCTAAAGTGATTTCTTCTTTTTCTTGAAATTGTTTTTGGTAAGATGTAAACAATTTATGAGCTTCTTGTTCTTGAGTGGGTTGTTCTTGAACAAAATTATTACGATTTTCATTAGGCAAATGTGTTTCGCGCTGTCAATTTTGGCTTTCCATCTCATCTAACATTTTGTGATTGCGTTCCACAAGCTGTGCCGCTCTTTTCTCTCTTTTTGCTTTTCTTACAGTAAGATAAATTGCAATAATGAAAAGTATTGCAAGAAGTACAATTAAAACTATAACAATCGCCATTTATTTCTCCTTTTTTATTTATTTCTTAAACATTATATATATATATAT
>CAMWQH010000046.1 GCA_947176435.1 uncultured Mycoplasmataceae bacterium | reverse complement strand
ACCGAAAAGGGCATAGCTATGGTATGGGAAAAGCAATTATAAATAGTTCTCCTTTAGGGAAAAACTATTTCTATACAATGTGGACTTGGGGTCAAAAAGACCATCCGAATTATTCTTCTATGTGGGAGTCCTTTCAATTTTCATGGGACGAAAATCCAGTAAATAAAGAATTAGCAAATACAAAAATTTTAACAAAATATGGTGAAATGCTTTATTCTGAAGATTTACGTCGAAGGCTTGGAAATAATGTATATAGACAAAATTATTTGGGAGAATTTTTAGATGATGAAGGTACAGTATTTAAGAATTTTGAAGCAAAATGTGTTAAACTATTAGACTTTAAATTAAAAGCAAAACAAAAAAGAGAAATAATAGAAGAATGGCAAATGGCAAAACCATATAATGTATATCGTATTGGATATGACCCTGCTACAGGTGGTTCTGGAGACACACCTGCTATTGTAATTAGAGATAAAAGTGAAAATAGGATAGTTAAAATAATTAGTTTGTATGGTAAAAAATATGATGAACAGTGGGATGAGATTGCTTTTTATTCTAAATTGTACAACAATGCAGAATGTGCTTATGGAATTACAGGACATACAGCTATAGAAGGACAGCTTACAAAAAGAGGTGTATTTGAAATACCTCTTGATGAACACGGTACTAAAAAATCAGAGTACATAAATAATTTAGAGCGTGCTATAGAAAATAACTGTTGTCAAATATTATATGATGGTGAAGAGGCAACACAAACACTTATTTATGAAATGAACGATTATAGTTTCATTAATGGTCGATATAAAAATAAAGAACAAGCACATGATGACTTTGTTTCAGCAATGTATTTTTGCTACTTTGATTTTGACAAAGTAGAGATTATTATACCGCCAATATTTGATATATCTATAGTTGATTACGAGTAAATAATTTACATAAAAATTTGTAGTTGATATTATGAAATCCAAATGATATGATAGTATTATAGTATTTATGGTGGTGGAAAAATGGACTTATTTAAAAAAAAGGATAGTAATAAAAAAGATGATACCTCAATAAATATTGGAAGAATATCTGTTATTTCTAATGAATTAGAAGATATTTATTCTTATAATCAAAAAACTTTAGATATTTTAAAAGAATTAAAAGTTAAAAATAATGTTGCTGATGCTATTGATACAATTGTATATAAGACACCAGACGGAAAAATGGCATTTAATACATATTTAAGGCTTGCAAATAACGGAATTAACATACAATGGTATCGTGCAGGAAAGGGATTAAAAAGTCAGCCAATTAAAAAATATGATGCTGAATTTAGAGAGTTTGCTTCAAGAATTGGAAAAACAAATTCTAGTGGATTAGACGGCATCATAGATGAATTGCACGGAAGTGCTATTACACATGGTGGAATGGGTGTAGAAGTTGTTATTGAAAATTTAGATGAAGGTATTGATGATATTTATTTGGTTGACCCTGTTTCAATAGTAGAATGGAAGTGGATACCAGAAAAAAAGAGATATGCTGCATATCAACAGCAACAAGGAGAAAAAAGAGATTTATTTGATGGAAATTTCTTTTTTGTACCATTTCAACCAAAAATAGGACATCCTGATGGCACATTTATGTTTGAACCTGCTATTTTAGCTATTACACAGCAGCAACAATTTTTAAGTGATAGTTGGACAGTACTACATAGAATTGGTTATCCTAGATACCATGCTACAGTAGATAGTGAAAGAATTATAAATTCATTATCCGATAAATCTTCAGATGGAATAAAAAAGGCTATCAGCTCTCAAATTGATTCAGTTGCTAAAATGATGAGATTTGTAGGAAAAGATAATGACTTCGTTACAAGTGATGCAATAAAAGTTGAAACTTTAGGTGCTGGTGTAAATGGTAGTGGCATTGATATTAGGGCGTGGAATGATGTAATTGATGTACAAGTTATGAACTCTTTTCAAATACTGCAGGTATTAATGAATAGACTGAAAAGTGGTTCTTATGCTCTTTCAAGTGTTGAATTTAAAATAGTAACAGATACGATTGAAAGTATGAGACGTGGTTCTAAAAGGATTATAGAGGATATTTGTCGTATGTGGGCTAGGGTAAATGGCTATCAAATTATTCCTAAAGTTGAGTTTAATCCTATTGATTGGAAAAAGGAATTAGACAAACTAGATGCAAAAATAAAATTATTAGAAATTAATAGACGTGCTGAAGAATATGGATATATTGGAAAGGATGAAGCTGCAAGTAATTCTATGGGTGTAGAAAATGCTGATAATCAAAATTCAAATGGAATGTTTGAATATATTAAAAAGAACTTCAAAGAAGAAAAAGAAGAGAATAATATAACAGATGGTGGTGAAATAGAAAATGGCGAACAATAATGATTGTAAAAAATATGGAGTGATACAAAAACAATTGGAAATTGAAAATACAACAAATGAAGATAGTTTAGCACTAATTAATAAATATACAAGACGAAATTTATCATTAGATGAAGTATATATATTTCCAATATCTTTATGTAACAATGATATAGATAGAGATATAGAAAAATT
Source organism: uncultured Mycoplasmataceae bacterium (assembly GCA_947176435.1). GTDB lineage: Bacteria > Bacillota_I > Bacilli_A > Mycoplasmatales > Mycoplasmoidaceae > Malacoplasma_A. Next base: position 3,127 of record CAMWQH010000046.1, on the reverse strand, counting down.
TACAGTAGAATCGTTAAATGCAATTGCTCCACTAATGGTAGGAAAAACAATTGTATTAGACCATCGTTGGAGTGCTAAAAATCAGTCAGCAAGAATATTTAAAACAAATGTTGAACAAGTTAGCGGAAAGATAACAAAAGATGGTGAACCATTTTATCATTTGACTGCATTGGCATATACTGTAAAATCGGATGCTACAAAAAATTTTATATTGAACATAGATGCAGGAATACTAAAAGAGGTATCTATTGATGTTGGAGTAAGCAAGCATACTTGTAGTATATGTGGATTAGATTATTATGAAGGAGAATGTAGGCATTACAAAGGAGAAGTATATGATGAACAAAAAATGTTTGTAAAATTAGAAGGCATAAATGATGCTTATGAAGTTAGTTTTGTAGCAGTACCAGCTCAACCAGAAGCAGGAGTAACGAAACAACGAAAGGGTGAAAATAAAATGAAATATAATGATGATTTAAAACAATATGGAATTGATGAGAGTGATTTTCAATCAATTATTTCTAAAAGTAAAGAAATAGATGCTGATTTATTTTTGAAAATATTAAAAGCAGCTAATAAAGAAGAAACAGTATTTTTAACAGTAGATGAAGCAAAGAAAGAGTTTGGAGAAATCAACAAAGAAGAATTATTTTCCAAAATGAAATCATATGAGCAGCAACAAACCAAAGCTTCTGAATATGATAAAATTTTTCAATGTGCAGTAGAAGATGCTATGAAAAATGGTGTAAAAGCAAAGGGAAATGATTTTGATGAAAAAAGATGGACAAAAATATTTGATAGGTTTACATATTACGAAGTAAAAGCACAATCTGAAGAATGGAAAAAAGAAGCAGAAAAAGCATTAAATGTTGGAACTAGAACTTCTCAGCCACTTGGAAGTGAAAAAGCATTTCATATTAATCCAGAAGACTATAAATATTAAAGGAGTGAATAAAAATGGGAGTTATTAGTGTAAATGGTATTGGAAATTTAACAAGAGCAACATTGTATTTAGATGATACTACAACAGAAGCAATAAAAGATGATATAGATAGCATAAAGGGAAAAGCAGTTACCATTACAGATTCTAATACTGTAGGATATGGCAGTGCATCTAATCCTATTTTTGGAATTGTAACTATAGTAGAACCACAAACAACGTCTAATGATAAATTGGTTGTTGGTGTTGGAACAAATGGTTTTTTTACTGATTTAGAAAGTACAGGCGTAGCTGTAGGAGATTATTTGGCTTGTGATGGCTCTGGAGGATTTGCAAAATCTACAACTGCCACAAATGCACAAGTTACAGCATTAGATACAGATACAAATATGACAACAATATTTTTAAGATAAGAAAGGAAGTGGAGAAAGTGGAAAATAATATTAGAAAAATTGTTATGACTGAAGACATTTATATGAAAAGTTTGCAGGAGCATATAACTGTTGATGAAGTGTTAGAAAGAGAATATAAAGAGGAAATTAATAAATTTGTCACAGATAATCCAAGTGCAAAAGGATTAACACCTATACAATTATCTATGGCTCAGCATGGTATTAGTAACAAATCAATATTAAATTCATTTAATACAAATGGTGCTGGAGAATGGTTAATGCCTTCTTATATTGATACATTGTTAAGGGAAAACATTAACAGAAAACCTATATTACAATATATTACAAATACAACAGTTGGTGTTGACGGATTGGCAGCAATGTCAGCAACATTAAATTTGAATGATGAAAAAAACAAAGATAATATTTCAAGAAAACGTGTTGCTGAAGGACAAGATATTCCACTTGCAAAAATTGAATTGGGCGAAAGTGTAATTAAGATGGTAAAACGAGGACGAGCAATAGAAGCCACTTATGAAGCATTAATGTATTTAAGGATTAATGTTTTCAACAAATATTTGGATGCGATTGCAAATGATATTGCACAAAGTCAAGTTGATGATGCTATTGATGTTTTAATCAATGGAGATGGAAATAAAGGCAAAAAAATTGAAACAATGACTTTATCTACAGCAGGAACCGTTACAGATGCTGATTTACTTAATATGGCAATGAAGTTTACAAAAAAATCAGGATTTCCAATTACTACATTAATTGTTGGAGATAAATTTTATCAGCAAATTATAAAGATGAGATATAACACAAATGAAGCAAGTGGCGTTTTATCTATGTTTGGATTTGAATTTCCACAATCAATATTTGAAAATGTAACTGTTATTTATAATGATAATATACCAAAAGCAAATGGAAAAGAACAAATAATTGCTTTAAATGTAGACCAATCACTGATTAAATATGTTGCATTAGGCAGTAATATTAAAGAATTACAGTCTAACATAAGAAATCAGACAAAATTAGGTACATTTACAGAGATAGCAAATTTTGGATTATTTAATTCTGATACAGTTTTAATTGGTATTGAAAAATAAAGAAAGGGTGAGTTGTATGTCATATGCGTATTTAGACAAAGGTAGTGTTTTACACGCAGTAGAAAAAGAAGATGATGCGAAACAATATTCTAAAAACGGAAAAGTAGAAAACATTGATTACCCATGTAAAGGCGGTTATCCTTTGATAGCAGGGCAAAGTGTTGTTATGTATTCTACTGAAAAAGCGGTAGTTTCAAATGGAGAAGAATATACAAAGGATGGTATCCCTTTAGATTTGAAACAGTATCCACAACTTTTAGCTTTGTATAAAAATTTGTCTTAACACGATAAAAAAGGGTGCAGAGATGCACCTTTTTTTAATAAATTGGATTGCTAGAAAGTCGGTGATACTATGAATGAAACATTAAACAATGCTAAAATTGCTGAAACATACTTTGCAGGATTTGAGGAAATGAAAAAAGAAGTGACAGAATTAAAAGTAATACAAAGTCAGCACGTTTTAATGTTACAAAATTTGCAAGATTTACCTGTTGCAATTTCAGAATTAAAAGAAACACTTATGAAAATTAGTATGACTATGGATACTTTTGGTAAACAAATACAAGAAAATAAAGAAGAAACAAAAGAACGATTTGACAAAGTCGAAAAAGATTTAGAATTTCAATCAGAAAAAAGCAATATTGATGTAATTGATTTTATCAAAAAACATTTTATGTATTTTGTAC